>JASFVD010000273.1:0-4270 GCA_050050015.1 Anaerolineae bacterium
CAGGACGTGGTGATCTTCAACCAGTTCGATGAGTTCGGCAATCACCTCTGGCACTACGAAGTCACCGGTCACGCCATGGAAGAAGTCCTGAACCGCGAGATGCGCGCAGGGGATTCCTATCGAGGCGTAGTGCTCACCAGCGGCTCGTCGGGGACGCTGGGCTGCGGAGACTACATGAAGGAGGTCTTCCCCACCAGTAAGGTGGCAGCCAGCGAAGCTTTGCAGTGCCCCACACTCCTCCAGAACGGCTTCGGCGCGCATCGCATCGAGGGGATCGGCGACAAGCACGTGCCGTGGATCCACAACGTCAAGAACACTGATATGGTGATGGCTATCGACGACGAGGCGTGCATGAGCCTGGTGCGCCTCTTCAACGAGCCAGCTGGGCGAGCCCACCTGGTCAAGCAAGGTGTCCCCGAAAAGCTGGTAGGCAAACTGGACCTACTTGGCATCTCTAGCATCGCCAACCTATTATCGAGTGTCAAGTTCGCCAAGTGGTATGAGCTTGGCCCAGAGGACATCGTCCTGACCGTCTTCACCGACTCGATGGAACTCTATCAAAGTCGCCTGAAGGAATTGCGCGAACAGCAAGGAGAGTACAGCGGGACGAACGCGGCGGTCGACTACGAGCGCTACCTCCTTGGCACCACAGTGGACTACGTGGAGGAGCTAGACTACTGGAGCGCAAAGCGAATCCACAACTTGAAGTACTTCACGTGGATCGAACAGCAGGGCAAGGAACTTGATGAGTTGAACGCGCAGTGGTACGATAGCGGCTACTGGGATGAGGTCCACGCCCAGGTTCATGATATCAACGCGCTGATCAAGTCATTCAACGCGCGGACGGGCCTTTCGGACGACTCATAGTCTCGCGGACCGATCGATGGGCGGAACCGTGCGAGATCGGCAGGCGCTCATCGGCCGCTCATCTTATGGTTCGACAGGCATAGCAGAAACGGAACGAGAACACGTGGAAACCACAGTCAGGCAGCGCCCCGCAGCGCTCCGCTTGGCAGACCTTCTCGCGCTGACCAAACCTCGGCAGACAGTGCTTCTCCTGGTCACGGGCATATGCTCGTACACACTCAGCCGCGGCATGCCCCTCGACCCCCACGAGAGCCTGGCTATGGTGGCCGGGTTGCTGCTGTCGATAAGTGGCACCACGGCCCTCAACATGCTCGTCGATCGAGACATCGACAGCATGATGACCCGCACCGCTAAGAGGCCGCTACCGAGGGGATCCATCAGCCCCTGGGCGGCACTCATTTTCGGCACGGTGGTAGCGGGCGCCGGCCTCGCAATCTCCTTCGCCCTCGACAGATCCTTCGGACTGGTCGTTGCCACTGGGCTACTCATCGATCTGCTAATCTACACCGTCTGGTTGAAGCGGCGTACGCCCCTGTCGATCGCCTTCGGCGGTGTCGCCGGCGGGATGCCTATCCTCGCTGGCAGGGTCCTGGCCGTCGGTCGCGTGGATGGCATTGGCATCCTGCTGGCCAGTTCAGTTCTGCTTTGGATTCCCTCCCACATCCTGACACTCGCCATCCGCTACGCGGACGACTACCAGGTGGCGGAGGTCCCCGTATGGCCCAACGTGTACGGCCCGCAGCCAACGCGGGTCCTCATCGCCGCGGCCAACCTACTGAACACGCTGGTGCTGGTGAGCGCGGGACTCCTGCTGGAAATCAACGTTCTCGCTCTCGGTTGTCTCGTCGGTATGAGCGCGGGAATGCTTGTTCTCTCGGTGCGGCAGCTGATGACGCCCACAGAAAGGTCGAACTGGTTTCTCTTCAAGGTGGCCTCGCTCTACATGCTGGCCTCGTCCCTTCTTCTCACGGTTGGCGCTCTCCCTTAGTCGATACTCGGTTGCTTTCCCGGACACGTGTGTTAGAATGGTTCGCCCGTCTCCGAGAGACCGTGGCCGCTTCGGGTCAGTGAGGCGCGGATGCCGTCCTGGACCAGCGGCCGGATGTGGCTAGCGATTAACAATTGTCACGTGTGTCATGACCTCCCCTCAAGACAGGACGCGTACCTGGTCCCTCTGAGCGGGAGCGAGCCGCCAGGATACTGTCCTGATTGAAAGAAAGGACCATCGAAGGAGATTCAGGAAGCCATGGATTACGATATCAAAGACCTTGACCTGGCACCCGCGGGCCGACGCCGCATCGAATGGGCGGCCCGGGAGATGCCGGTCTTGAGACGCATCCGGGAGCGCTTCCGAGAGGAAAAGCCGCTCTCCGGCGTGCGTCTTTCCGCCTGTCTTCACATCACGACGGAGACAGCCAATCTGGCTCGCACGCTCCAAGCCGGAGGTGCTGAGGTCGTACTGACCGCGTCAAACCCGCTCTCTACACAAGACGACGTGGCCGCCGCCCTCGTCTCCTATTATGAGATCCCGGTGTTCGCGATCAAGGGAGAGGACAACGAGACTTACTACGCCCACATCCATGCAGCGCTGGACAATGAACCCCACGTCACAATGGATGATGGGGCCGATCTGGTGAGTACCCTGCACACATCGCGCACCGAGTTGATCGACAACGTGGTCGGCGGCACCGAGGAGACGACAACTGGCGTGATACGCCTGCGTGCGATGGCAAAGGAAGGAGCCCTGGCATACCCAATCATCGCTGTGAACGACGCGATGACCAAACACCTTTTCGACAACCGGTACGGCACGGGGCAGTCAACGCTGGACGGAGTCATGCGGGCGACGAACGTTCTGGTCGCCGGGAAGACTGTCGTGGTGGCCGGATATGGCTGGTGCAGCCGTGGTATCGCGACGAGAGCCGAGGGGCTTGGCGGCAACGTCATCGTCACCGAGATAGACCCGCTGAGAGCCCTGGAAGCAGTGATGGACGGCTACCGGGTTATGCCGATGAGCGAAGCCGCTCCGCAGGGTGACATCTTCATCACCTCCACCGGGGACATCAACGTCATCGATGAACACCACTTCGAAGTGATGAGAGACGGCGCTATTGTAGCGAACTCAGGTCACTTCAACGTGGAGATCAATATTCCAAAGCTGACGGAGATGGCCGAGCAGCCGCCGCGGAGAGTGCGACCTTTCGTGGACGAATACGCGCTTCCTGACGGACGCCACATCTACCTTCTGGCTGAGGGACGTCTAGTCAATCTGTCCGCCGCTGAGGGACATCCCAGCGCAGTGATGGACATGTCCTTTGCCAACCAATCTCTGTGCGCCGAGTACATGCTCAACCATGCCGACGAGCTGGAGCAAACCGTCTACGACGTGCCTCAGCAGATTGACGAACACATCGCCGAACTGAAGCTGGAGACCATGGGCATCGAGATCGACGTGCTGACGCCAGAGCAAGAGAAGTATCTGGCATCCTGGCAAGCTGGCACGTAGGCCGATCAGGGACACTACCCGTCACTCTCTGAACCGCGAAAGAGAAGCCGCTCCAGTCTGGCCCACGGCCAGTAGAAGCGGCCTCCTTGCGCAGGGGGATCAAATGGACGAGGTCAGGAGGGCGCGCGGCAGCACGATCACGCTAACGCCCATCGGGCACGTGGAGCGCAGCGAAGGCGATAGTGGCCTTCAGGGAGATGAGCTGAGGTCACGACCTGCCCGAATTGTGCTCGATCCAGAAGTCACGGACGGCCTATTGGGTCTGGAGGCCGGTAGTGCCGTATTGGTGCTCTGCTATTTCCACCAGTCCGATCGCAACGTTCTACAGGTGCATCCGATGGGCGACGTGCAGAACCCGCTGCGTGGCGTCTTCGCGACGCGCAGCCCCGCTCGCCCCAACCCCATCGCTCTAACCAGCGCCCGTATTCAGAGGATCGAGGACAACGTGCTGCAGGTCCTGGGACTGGACGCCTTGAACGGGACGCCCGTTCTGGACATCAAGCCCTACGCGGAGAGCTTCGATACACCTTACAGCGCGTAGGCTTCCTCAAGGCCTCTGGCTACCCCCTGCCGCCATCCGGACCCCGCCTCGGTCAACATGTTCGTCCTCTCGACGCTGGGCCTTCCGGACCGCGAACTCGCCCCCACACGCCCCTCGTCGAAGGACGGGCGTGCAGCGTCGTTGGGGAACAAGCTCCTGGCCACCTCGCCCGGCGTCTTCTTGGCGACCGAGCGCCGACGGATGACTCTGCCATGGGATGCGATGGAGGGATAGTCTGTGGGCTGGATTCGCGGCCGTTGCGGGCGACGATTGAACTCGAAGCCACGAGAGACCCGAAGGACCGTGCAGATCCTTCGGGTCTCGGTGGCCTCAGGTTGCTCCACTGTGGTAGCCCG
>JASFVD010000274.1:0-4265 GCA_050050015.1 Anaerolineae bacterium
GCCATGAGTGCATTCCGAGAGCGCAAGTCTCCCGTCGTCAGCTACTACAGCGACTGGACGAAGTGGCTGCCGGTCATGGAGGGATACGAGGCTCGCCAGCCGAAGTACTTCGGCACCCCTCCCGTCAACCTGATCTGGGCACTCAACGTGAGCCTGGAGCAGGTCTTGGATGAGGGTATGGAAGGGCGCTTTGAGCACCATAGACGGATCAGCAGGGCAGTCAAGGCGGCGGTAGCTGCTCTGGGAATGTCACAGGTGCCAGAAAGCACCGACGTGGCTGCCAGCACGTTGACGGCACCCTACTACCCCGATGACGTCGATTCCTCGCTTCTAGGACGTATTCGAGAGGCAGGTGTCATCCTGGCCGGAGGGCTTCATCCAGAGATCAAGACTCGGTATTTCCGAATCGGTCACATGGGGGTCGTGGACGAGTCTGATGTCCTCGCTACCATTGGAGCCGTGGAGAGAGGATTGGCACAGGCGGGCTACGAGTTCGAGCCAGGAATGGGGTTGGCTGCGGCGCAGAGAGCCCTGGGCCAAGGCGCAAGGCGCTAGCGCCACCCGCCTACTCAGGGTTAGCACTGCAATCCACCGGAGGGGGCTCAAGCCCATCGAGTCACCGGGGAAGACGACGCCCTTGCCTGCCCGAGAGATGTGACTTGGTCCGCATGATGCACCGGATCCCGGCCGAGCCCCTGGCGCAAGGAGGACCTTCCGGTGAGGACAGAGACAACTGGAGACAACCACACTGTGAATCAATCGACGCTAACACTCTCCGGCGTGTTTCCCCCCATTCCCACTCCCTTTGAAGCCAACGGCGATGTCGCCTATCAGGCGCTGGTCGAGAATCTTGACCGCTGGAATCAGTACGGACTGGCAGGCTACGTCGTCTTGGGGTCCAACGGCGAGGGCGTCTACCTTTCGACAGAGGAGAAGGTCCACCTCTGGGAAACGGCACGTCAGGCGATCCCGGCGGAGAAGCTGCTCATCGCTGGCGCGGGGTGCGAGTCCACGCGTCAGACCATAGATATGAGCATTCGGGCTGCCGATGCCGGCGCCGATGCGGTGCTGCTCCTGACGCCCCACTACTATGCCGGTCAGATGACGCCAGATGCCTTGACGCAACACTTCCGGACCGTGGCCGACCACGTGCCGGTACCCGTGGTGCTCTACAACATGCCACGCTTCACCCACGTGGATCTGGATGCAGCCACGGTTGCGCGAATCGCCCGTCACCCCAACGTCATCGGAATCAAGGACAGCGGCGGGAACGTCGGCAAGCTGGCTGAGATCGTGGACACGGTCCCGAGTGGCTTTCGTGTGCTGGCCGGATCGGCCAGCTTCTTCTTCCCAGCGCTAACGGTGGGTGCCGCAGGCGGCGTCATGGCCCTAGCCAACGTCGCACCCCGGGCTTTGATCCACCTCTACCAGCTTTTCCTGGCGGGCGAGTGGGACGAGGCTGCCGCCCTTCAGCGCAGGCTGGTACCCGCAAACACGGCTGTCACCGCGCAATTTGGCATCGCCGGGCTGAAAGCCGCCCTCGATATGCTGGACTTTCGCGGAGGCCCGGTGCGGCTACCGTTGCTGCCCTTGAGCAGCTCAGAGATCCAGGCTCTGAAGGCCATCTTGG
Organism: Anaerolineae bacterium; assembly: GCA_050050015.1. GTDB lineage: Bacteria > Chloroflexota > Anaerolineae > B4-G1 > B4-G1 > SKLM01. Next base: position 1,631 of record JASFVD010000274.1, read on the forward strand.
AGAGCGCCGACCTATTGTAGTACGCCCGGCTCGGCCTCGGCGTGAAGTGCTCACGCGATCGATTCACGGAAAGGAAGGATGTGGCATTCAACTTCGGTGGGTTAGCCCGCTTCAGTTTCAAGCAGTTTTTCAGGAGCAGAGGTAAACCATACCGCCTGTCGCCGAAGCGAGTCGGCCTGCTGCTGCTGGCCTATCCTATCTACGTGTTGGTGGAGTTGGTTACGTGGCTCGGTTTCCTGATGGACGAGCTGTTCTTCCCAGGGTACCGTGACGTGGAGATCAAAGAACCGGTCTACATCGTGGGCAACCCTCGTAGCGGTACCACGTTTCTGCAGCGCCTTCTGGCCAGAGACGAGGACACGTTCATCTCGATGCGAACGTGGGAGATGCTTATCGCCCCCTCTATCACAGCGCGCAAGATTCTCTGGGCAGTCTCTTCATTGGATCGCCGCATTGGCAGCCCCCTGGCCAAGGTGTTGGGGATGCTGGAGGAGGGCTGGCAGGAGGAAAATGTCGTCCATAGAATCGCAGTGCGCGCCCCAGAGGAGGACGAGTATCTCCTGGTCCATATCTTCTCCACCCTGAAGATATGGCTGTACGTGGCCATGTTGGACGAGGCCGCCCCATACACTTACTTCGACAGCGAGATGCCACAGAAGGAGAAGAATCGCATCGTGACGTTCTACAAGCGCTGTCTCCAGCGTCACCTCTTCGCCCACGGCGAGAGCGGGAGACACTATCTGGCCAAGGACCCACACTTCTCTCCGTGGGTCGACACACTCTACAAGGCTTTTCCGGACACCAAGATCATCTATCTGGCTCGTAATCCACTCGACATGATTCCGTCCTACATCAGTCTCAAAGAGAGGGAATGGCAGCTTCTTGGCAATCCACAGGAGGCGTACGGGAGTCGCGAGTACGTCCTCAACATGGCCCGACATTGGTACGACTATCCCTTGGACCGGCTGGATCGGGCTCCACAGGACAGCGCTATCGTGATCGACTTCGATGACTTGGTGACGGACGCACGAGCCGTCGTGACAAGGATCTACGAGCGTTTTGGCCTGGAACTCAGTCCAGCGTACGATGAGATCCTGCACCAGGCCACCAAGAGGGCACGCAGTCACGAGAGTGAGCACGAGTACTCGCTGCAGGAGATGGGCTTGACTCGCGAGCGTATCGTGAGCGAGTACAGACAGGTTTTTGAGCGGTTCGCCTTCGACACCAGAGGTGCATGAGGCACCAGACGAACGGACCGTCTGCACTCCGGCCGACTGATTACGTGCTGCACATACGAGATAGCCAGAGGAGAGTATGAAAGTCGCTTTCGTGTCGTTGTTCAGGAGAGGTCATGGCGGCGGGGAGGGGCGCGTCGCCCATGAGTTGGCTCGCCACTTCGCAGAGCGCCACGACGTCGTGATGATCTGCCCCTCCAACGAGACGGGACTGTACGAAGCGGACGATAGCAGGCTCAGGATCTTCGGGGTTCGGAGTGCAGGAGGTGGTGAATTCCAGATGCCGGCGCTCTCCGCGAAGACCGTGCGGGCCATGTTTGACTTCCTTGACGCGTTCAGCCCGGACGCCGTGCACGCTCACGAACCGGCACTGATGGGCTTGATCGGCCAGATATGGGCTAAGATGCATCGTGTTCCCTTCGTCCATACCAGCCACGTGCTCCCCTCGAAGGTGCTTGATTTCGGGGCGACGGATGCCCTCGACATGAAGCTCCTGCGAGGTTCGTTCAGCGAGTCGATCTCGCGTCGGCTCCTGACCGACTTCTACAGCAACTGCGACGCACTCATCGCCCTGAATCAGCGAGCGCTGACCTCGCTCCGTGATTTCGGGTACAAGGGCAAGATCTTCATCATCCCCAATGGGCGAGATCTGGAGAGATATGTAGGCTGTGCCAACGCGGACGTGACCGCCGAGGAGAAAGTATTGACTTTCGTCGGATACCTAAGCGAGCGGAAGAATCAGGCCTATCTCATCAAAGCCCATCGGGAGCTCCCTCGAGCATACAAACTGGTGCTGCTTGGCAAAGCACTGAAGCCATCATATGAGGATCACCTGAAGGAATACTGCAGGGCTCACGGTCTCCAGAACGTCGAGTTCCCCGGTCAGGTGCCGCACAAGGAGATTCCTGCCTATCTGGAACGAGCGCACGTCTTGGTCTCGGCCTCGAAGATGGAGGTGCAGAGCCTGGTCGTCATCGAGGCGCTGGCCTCCGGCACGCCGGTCGTGGGGCTCTCCAACGAGACAATCGATGAGTTAGTCGACGACGAAGTGGGACACAAGCTCCCCAGTAAGACCCCTCCAGAGACGTTCGCGGCAGCCGTGCAGCGGATCTGCATCCTCCCCCAGCCCGAGTACGACGAACTGTGCGAGAACGCCCGCGCTCGAGTCAGCCACCTCGATTGGTCGCACGTCATCGATCAGACTGTATCAGCCTATCGAGAGCTCATGGAGGAGAAAGCGTCGATCACGAAGCAAGGGGGCGCCATGCTGGCGGATCTCGTCGCCACGCTGCCTTCAGGCGAGGTGAGGGACATCCTGCTCGAACGGATCGAGGTTGCGCGCAGGGAGCCGGGGCCCTTGGCAGGATTTCTCATGAGCCTGTCGCTGGGGGAGAGATGGC
>JASFVD010000275.1:0-4252 GCA_050050015.1 Anaerolineae bacterium
TGGCACTCTTCGCTTTCCTGCGCGCCCAAGCTGGCTGGCTGCTCTGGGCTGGCCCGGCAGCCTACCTCACCTTCATCGCCCTGCTGCTCGTCGTGGACTACGTCCGGGCCATCGAGTTTCGGTCCCCCATACGTCTCGAGATCCTGGTGCCCTACTTGGTGTTCTTCTTCGTCTCGATTCTGCTAATGGGTTTGCCAATGTTCTGGGCGAGCCGGCAATTGTGGCTGGTCACCGTGACGACTACGGCACTCCTGCTGGGGTCAATGATCGTGGCCATGCGCCACGGTGTGGCCTGACCTTTGACCATCTGTGTAAGCCGGTCCTGCCCCATGATCAGACGGCTGTGTGGTGCCACTGCAGTGGCACGCCATCGCGGAGGCAAACCGCTGTTGTCGGAGTTCAGACAACAAAGCCGAAAGACTAGGAGGATTCTGTGAAGGCACTGGTCGTCTACTATTCTCAATTCGGTAACACGCAGAGGGTTGCCGAGGCCATCGCGGATGCGCTCGTGCCAGAGGGCACCGCCCACACTATCAGTATGGACCAGCTCACTAGCTCCAACCTGGCGGACGTCGACCTGGTAGTGATGGGTACCCCGACGCATCGCATGAACCTGCCGGAGGCGGTTCGTCCCGTCATGAAAGGACTGCCCAAGACCGTTCTCCGCGGTGTTTCCACCGCGGCCTTTGACACATCCTACAAGATGTCGTCTCTGCTGAGCCGATTCACAGCGTCAAAGCGCCTCAACCGCACCTTGCGCAGGCTGGGAGGTAGACCGATCGCGTCTCCGGAAATCTTTCACGTGGAAGGGTCGGAGGGCCCGCTCTACGACGGAGAGATCGAGCGGGCGAAGGCGTGGGCGGAATCGATTATCGCCCGGCTGGACAGCGGTCGCCGCAGTTAGCACGAACTCGCAAACGGATCTGGGTCACCAGGAGGCCGAAATGTCTAGAGTCAAGGAAATGCTAGCACTCGCGCTGCGTCTGGGGGCTACATCTGTCGTAATGATTGTCGCTTAGACCCTGAGCAGCATGCTGATCGGGAACACCAACGTCGCGATGACGGCTGAGGAGACGAGTCAAGCCGGCACAGCGCTCGTTGTCGTCTCCTTGATCAGTGCCCTGGTCTTGTCTTACCTCATCCTCCGATCACCGTGGCACGGCCTGAGACTGATCGGCGCCGTCATCCTTATCCACTTTGGCGTGGAGACGTTCATGACCCAGATAGAGACGCGATATTTCAACAGCGCACTGGAGATGGTTGCGGATGAGTTTGCCAGCATCGTAGCCGCAGGTGCGCTGAGGGCGTTGATTTTCGGACCGCTCGCCGTTCTCCTCCTGGGCGAGATGAAGAGCTCCTCAAAGTCGCAGAAGAACAGGGTAGCGGTGCGTTACAGATGGAGCGATCGCTTCGCCGCATTAGCCGTGTTCTACGTTGCCGTCTACTTCGTCTTCGGCTATTTCGTCGCCTGGCAATGGCAGGCGACGCGTGTGTTCTACTCCGGGACAGCTGCGATCAAGCCCTTCTTCGCTCACTTCTGGGATCTTTTCCGCACGAACTGGGTCATCCTCCCTTTCCAGCTGTTACGCGGCGCGCTGTGGACCGGACTTGTCATCGTGATCGTACGGATGATCGACGCCACGAGGTGGGAGGCAGCGCTGGCAGCGTCCTTGACGTTTGCAGTGCTGCTGGCTCTGCCCCTGAGCCTGTTTCCCAACCCTTACATGCCGGCGCCGGTGCGCCAAGCGCACTTCTGCGAGCTCCTCTCCTCTATGGTGGTCTATGGAGCGATCGCAGGGTGGCTTCTGCACCCGAACGGGGTTGCAGTGAAGCAAGGAGCTGCTCTTGCAGGGTCTGGTCCTTGAGATCGGAGCAAGTCTGGCGACGAGAGCAAGCGATGAGTGGTCGCCCGGCGATTATGGACGAACACGTCCCACCCCCTTCCAGCTGACCGACAGGCTGGTCAGGTTTGGTCACAAGGTGGTGTGGACCGACGCACAGGAACAGCCTATGAGGAGGAGTCCGTGATGAACCTCATCGTCGGTGGCGTGAGCAGACGCTACAAAGAAGACGTCTGGGGGCTGCGTGATTTCAGCCTGCACCTTGAACCCGGCATTCTTGCATTGGTCGGCCCCAACCGGGCCGGCAAATCGACATTCCTTGGGACCCTGGCCGGCGGGGTCTTAGCGGCCCTGTGTCTGCTCGCCATCGCTGCTAGCTGCAGAGGCGGCGAGCAAGCGCGGACAGCACCACGGATCGAGAGACCGGAAGCCAGTGATTCAACGAGTACGGGAATCACGTCGAATTCGGAGGCTGGAGAGGATACGAGTGTTTGCCCGCGAGCCAGAGAGAATGGAACGATCTCCCCCGCCCTCTCCATCTACTCACTCACCTTCATCGTGAACGGTGTCGAGCAGGAGGTGCAGGCTGGCGGCGTGTTGAGGGCTCGCCCCGGTGACGTCGTTCGGGTCCAAGAGGCAACCATCTGTGCTGCATCTTTCACCGGCAGTGTCGGTGAAGCCTGTGTGGATCTTGCTCCAGTGGACAAGCGGGGTGGGGTCGTGACGTCGGAACACATAGGGACGCATCTGGTGCCAGTGCGCCCCGGCTTTGTCCGCATCTCAGGACCGAGCGAAACCTGGGCCGTCGCCCAGAGCTGGCGCGGCATCTCCGTCGTTCTGAATCACTGGCCGGCGCAAGTTACAGAGGATCTCGACTGCGCAAGAGGACGCTGCGAGCGGGACGACCGCGTCACCATCGAGTTCCCCTGAGGGAAGGAGACCACATGAGAGCCACCACAGTCTGTTGCCGCTACAAACGTTGATTGACGTGCCTGGCGTAGCCAGGGCTCTATCATATCGAAGAGCACGAGGATCAAGGAGGCGAGAGATGAACGCAGATATGGCGTCGAAAAGGGAAGAAGAGACGCTGGGATCCCGCGGCAACGTCGTTCAGACGGGAGACCGGAGATTCAGGCTGCGTGAGCATCCCTGGCTATCCCTTGTGGCTGTCATGGTGACCTCCGTCTTCGCCCTCTATCTGTCGGGCACGGTGATCTTTGGGTTGATCGGACTGCCCGGCGGCTCGCCTGCGGCTCAGTTCGCCCAGGCGCTCTCGTATCACATCCTGACGGGCTTCATCCTGGCGCCGTTCGTCTTGCGTATCCCCAAGGGGAAACGACCCTTCGGCCAGTATCTAGAGGACATCGGGTTGAGCAAGGTGCGGCCATTCGTCCGGCTCGTGGTCCTGGCGCTGTCCTGCACCACCATTCTGGCACTGTCGCAGGCCTCCGCATCGTTCGTCCACAGGCTCTACGAAGGACTGTCCGTAGACGGGGCCTTCGTCCGACAGGTCCTCGACTTGTCGGGAGACCTCCCTCCTCGCTCGGCAAGTCTTCTCGTCAGCCTCCCGTCGGCCTTTGAGGAGGTCGCCTTCAGGGGCATTGTGCTCACGGTCTTCCTGAGCAGGTACTCGGAACGGAAGTCCATCATCTTCTCATCGGTAGGTTTTGGACTTATGCACCTGCTGAATCTGGCGAACGGACGTGAGTTGGTCTGGGTAGCGGGGCAGGTCGTCTGGTCCTTTACCCTAGGCATATTCTATGGATACGTGTTCGTCAGGACGCACAGCCTCCTTCCCCCGATGATCGTCCATTATGTGAGCAACGTGTTGGTCGGGTCGTTGACCGGCTACGTGCAGAGCCGGGCGTCCATCGAGATGCAGGCCGTGTATGGCGTCATCTTGTCGTTCGGCATCGTCCCGACGACGCTAATGATCTTGTGGGTCAGGTTCTTCACGTCAACGTGGCTCTGCGAGGCGTCCACGCCAAAGCAGGCGGCCGCGGAGGTCTTCCTCGCCGGAGGACAGTGACGACGGGACCCGGGCTCGCCGTCACGTCACCGCTGACCAAACCTGCAAGCTGCCCGGGTCCTCACCGCCACAGGGCCTCCAGTGGCGTCACTGAGCATCTGCAGGGAGGAAAGTGTGTCGACCAGACGGATTACGACCAAGTCGTCCAGGACGGCGGCGTGGACGTGTGTGTCTCGCGCTGCCTCGTCACTGGAGCCGGACGGATGCTATCGAAGCGATGATCACCTTGCGTTGCTCCTCGTGCCAATGATACTCAGGATTCTGCTGCACATTCCTCTGATGCGGTGGTTCTTCCGACGAGCCTTCGCGCCAAGGGGCATCTACGAGTACACGATCGCCCGCACGAAATGCATTGACAAGGTCTTCGTGGAGGCCCTGGCTG
>JASFVD010000276.1:0-4251 GCA_050050015.1 Anaerolineae bacterium
AGAAACGCTAGCGGACCCTGTTGGGACTCGGCAGTAATGATCTTCTCAATCGTGTAGGCCGCTGTCTCTAGCCGGCTGAGGCCGCGCACTTCCTTGACGATGGTCACTGGATCCGGAATGATCGTTGGCGTAGGATTGACGAACTCCTCAAGCTGGCGCTGCAGTCTGCGCTCTGCCTCGGCAAGCGGCTGGGTCACCTGCCGAATCGACCAGACGGTCACCGCGCCTCCGACGACAAGCGTGATCAGGATCAAGGCAAGGATGATGGTGCTAGGGCTGGTTTTCTTGTTCATTGGTAGTGTTCCCCTTGAGCGATTGTACCAGACCCAGCACCAAGAGGAAAGATAGGGCCAGATCGACGAAGAAGAAGGAGGCATCGACCAGGCCATGGGCCACGGCATATGCCATTGATCCCATCAGGCCGATTGCCAGAGCGCGTCGATCACCGCCGGAGTCCAGCCGCAGTGACAGCCCGCGCCGCCAGAAGGCAGCCTGTAGCCAGAGCCCTACTACCATACCTGGAAGGCCCAGTCGAGTCGCGTAGCTCAGCAGCAGGTTGTGCGCGTGGGACAAGTGCGGCTCCTGCCAGGCGGATGGGAGTATATAGCGCCCTCGGTATTGGTATAGGAAGTTGTCGGGCCCGACTCCAAGCCACGGATGATCGACAAACATCCTCCACGAGGCCTGCCAGAGCTGGAGGCGAAAGAAGAGCGTTCCGCTGTGAGGATTCAGCAGCCCGGCGAAACGCGGTGTCCCCAGGAGCGGGACGACGCCCAAGGCGGCCACAAGCATGAGCCCCAGGGCGACCCACCTCCAGCGTCCCCCGGCCAACACCCCAAGCGTGAGAAGCGAAAGCGGAATGCCGAGGAGGATCGCTGCTCTCGAGAAACTTAGGAGCGTGGCCAGGGCGACCGGCGCGGCGAAGAGAGCGTAGATGAGCCGTCGCCTGCGCGTCGCAGAGAGGGCGGCGACCGCCAGCAACACTGGCAGGGCTCGCCCCAGGTAGAGAGCAGCGTTGTTCGGAGAACCGTAGACGGAGCGGAGACGAGGGAATCCCTGCTCGGCGGTGATGACGTTGGTTCCGAGGCCGTACTGAACTAGTCCGATCAGGGCCACTATAGTCGCCCCTGCTATGAAGCCATCCACGATGCGCCATCGAACAACCTCTCGCAGATTTGACGTCCTCAACATCACGTAGAAGAGAACTGGTTCCACGATCACCACCCGCAATTCCCGGAGTGCGACGTGTCGTCGGTCGGCGAAGAGCGTGGATCCAGCGGTGACGAGCACCAGCAGCAAGACAGCACGATCGGCTGAGGACGGCGACCAGGCGAGGCTACGCGTTGATCTGAGAGCGACCATCTGTCTCAGCCCCCATGACAGCATACAGAGCAGGATCAGGATTTCTGTCATCGAGAAGCTCTTCCCGAGCAGGGGCCGAGGATGAAGATAGAAGGGAGTGCTCAGGGCGACCAGAGCCAAGCCGAGGTCAAGTCGAAGCACGACGAGGCCAGCCAGCGCAACTCCGCTCACCAACGTGAGGGGCAGCCATGGAGAGGAATAGAAGATGCCTGCCACGACGACCAAGCTCACCGGCGAGCTGATAGCGGAGTGCAGGGGAACGAGGTCGGTGCCGAAGGGCGGGGAAGCGGCGTGGTTGGGCGCCTCTTCCTCGGCGCCCTGATCCGTCGGTCGTGTCGCACGCCATCCGATGATCCCGGCGAGGCACGTGGCGACGCCTGCCGCCAGCCCTGCCAGTGCGTGCTCAAACACCGTGGGGTCTGGACCGCGCCTCACACGCCAGCCCGACAGGGGCCACTGGTCCCAACCTCGGTCGGCGACGATCTCCGCCACGTGTGGGCCGTCCTTCAGCCCTCCCGCCACAGGAATTGTGGTCGTCTCAGGTTCGTAGTCTGGGGAACTAAGAACAAGGTAGGCCCCCTGTTCTGTCTGAGGCAATCGATTGGCCGGTTCACCGTCCACACGGATCCAGAAGTATGCGCGGTAGTTCCCCCGGCGAACGCGCAGGGCGAGGGCGTTTCCGGTGAAGGGAATGGTGACCCGATCGGTACCAGCGAGGCTCCCCTCCTGACTCGGGTCGGCACCGCGAGCTGAGAGTTCCCAGGCGCCGTCCCAATCTGCCTCTCCTGTGAGCGGGGTGTAGAAGAGCGTCCGTGTCCGGACTCGAGCGCGCTCTCTGGCGATCAACAGAGTGCCACTAATCACCAGGATCGCCACGAGGCCGATCAAGCATATGCGCGGCAAGCGTCTACCCAGTGAGCTCAATGGTTTCTCAGCTAAGTGGTCTTGTTGCCGTCAGCATCAGCGACGGCGGCGGGGCCTAGCGGATTCAGTCCCGTCTCGGATCGCTCTTGATATCCTCTTGCCAATCCTGATGGCCCTGGAGGTTACTCTCCTCTGAGAAGTCGATGCTCTGGTCACTGACTTCCCAGCTTCCGGGTTGCCACGTCACTGTCATCACACCCCCGCCGTCAGTGAGTCGGCGCGCCTCTCCACCTGGTACGTCTACAAGGTAGAGGTTCTCCTGATAGACGGCCATGACTCGCTCACCGTTGGGGCTCCAGGCTATCTCGGGATAGGCAAGGCCGATTTCCTCGTCTCCAGGGAACACGAGGCGCCGATCGGACCCGTCTCGGTCCATCACGTGGAGGTCATAGCTGCTCGTGTGGCTCGCGTAAGGGCTGCGAGCACGGCCGAAGGCGATGAAATCTGTCTGCGGCGCGAAGGCGGGCGCTGACCACATACCGACCTCGCTGGCCAGCTCTGCAGTGATCGTTCCATCGGCGCTGAGGGCCCATACGTCGAACACGGGGCTGTCCTCGGGCGTCTCGCCGGTTGGGCCTGGTCCGTGCAGCGTGGTCACGATGTATTTCCCTTCGGGTGACCAATCGACCGTGGGTGTCCATACCCACGGGGCGTACGAGCGGTACGGAGGGAATGTGCTGAGGATCCTTGACTGTCCGTCATAGACGCGAATGATGCCAACCTCGTCGGCACGGGCGTAGGCCAGATTCTGTCCGTCGGGGGACCACGCGTAGGTGGTTCCCCACCACCCGTAGGATCCCCCCGCTGTAGGCTCGAGCACCTGTCGCCTGGCGAACAGTTCGCCCGTGCTTGGGCGTGGCCGGGCAGTCCAGAGGTCGTTGTCGGCCTCCCAGCCTGGATTGCCCTCAGCCGTCGAGCCGCTGGTGAAGGCGATCCGACATGCGCTCTCGGCGTACGACACGTCGCAGCTCGGTTCCCACGCTGCCCAAAGCACGCCGTTGACTTCCAGCTGAACGGGAGCGGCGTTGGCCGTTGAGGTGTCGAGAACCCACAATGTGTTCAGGGGAGTGCTCTCTTCGGTCTCTGTCGGCACCCGGGAGAATAGGAGGTGCGTGCCGTCGGCCGAGAGGTCGAAAACACGGCCGTCAAGATCCCCTCCGTACGTGAGCCGCCGTTGATTGAGGCTCGTCTGCTGGATGAGCCAAGCATTGTGATTGGCGACGTAGGCGACCGTCCCTGTGATGGAGACGGACTGTCGCTCCGTCTGGGCTCCCACCATAATCACTTCGGTACGCGCCTCGCGGAGAGTCTCCTGCCGGACGAGGCGCCGATCAACCTCAACACCATCCTCCAGTGTGACCCGGAACGTGAGTTCCTCGATGCCGGTTATTCCGGGCTCCAATAGTTGGGACTCCCCGACCGGGATTGAAGCATCGTGCACGGTTCGACGGTCGTAGGGGATTTCTCGCTGCTCTGTTTCCGTGCGGGTTTCGACACGAGTCACGCGGATGGTCATGCCGCTCTCGATGAGCGTAAGTTCGGCCGGCGAAACGCGATCCTCGGCGTCGAGCGCAATGTCGGCGCGTTCGAGCAGATCGCGTACGGTGAACGCTTCAGTTGTGATCTCGCGTGTCTCACCATCCGCAACCAGCGTGACGGTCCTGGCGTCTCGCGGAGCGGCGCACGCCACTAAGAACAGCAAGAAAGATGCAAGGGCGAGGCAGCGCTTCATGATGAGGCCGATTATACCATCGGGGCATCGCTGCGGCAACGACTGTGGCCTGGGAGGCATGTGCGCATCTGGCGAGACCCGGCTGCGGCTCCGTGGTTCGATGGGATTGTCAATGATGGAGGACGTGCTACAATCTGCGTGGGAGGTGCCCCACATGGCTACAGCTGAAGAGAGACTGGAAGTCCTGAAGATGGTGCAGAGCGGTCAGATCAGCGCTGACGAAGGCGCGAAGC
>JASFVD010000277.1:0-4242 GCA_050050015.1 Anaerolineae bacterium
TCGCCCGATCTGGCCGGCGCCACTGTGGAGCTCGTCAATCTACCGCATCGGGAGCATCGTCTTGGTGTCGCCCTCAAGAGTCTCTCTGAGGAGCAGACCTACGACTACGTGCTGATAGACTGCCCTCCAAGTCTGGGGCTTCTGACCATCAGCGGGCTGACGGCTGCGACCGGCGGTGTGATCATCCCTGTGCAGTGCGAGTATCTCGCTCTGGAGGGTCTCTCACAGCTGGCCCAGGTGATCAGACTGGTGCGTCAGGCTCTTAATCCCGAGCTTAACCTTCGCGGTCTAGTCATGACGATGTACGACGCTCGCACCAATCTCTCCAAACAGGTCGTCGACGAGGTGCGTCGCCATTTTCCGAAGTCCGTCTTCGAGGCCATCATTCCTCGGAGCGTTCGGCTCAGTGAGGCGCCGAGCTATGGGGTGCCCATCAGCGCGCACGCTCCGCGCTCGAGCGGAGCGGAGGCGTATGCGGCGCTGACCAAAGAACTATTGGTCGGCGACGGGCGGTGGGATGAGGCCCGCGGCTAGGAGTCGGCGGAAGTGACGGCCACGGTCCGTCTCGGTGAGAGACAGACCTGGCTACTGACCTGCTTTGCGGCAAGGGACCGAGATGCAGGCGAGGTCTAGGGAGCACGCGGTGAGACGTGGCGGTGTCACGCACCCGGCAATCACACCTGTTGAGTCAAACGCACAGGAGATCTGTTTTTCCTGCGATCTGAGACAGTGGGGACGAGTACACGCACGGGGAGGTGGGCCATGTCGCGACGGAGGACAGGACTGGGCAAAGGGCTGGATTCACTCATCCCTGCCGGTGAGGCGGACGAGGCTGGCGTCGGGCAGGGCGTGCTCGAAGTTCCTCTGTCTGCCATCTCGCCCAACCCTCATCAGCCACGATCGCCCATCCGCGATCAGGATCTACTGGAGCTTGCTGCCTCGATTGAGGAGCATGGGATCATCCAGCCACTCGTAGTTACCGAGATGAGGGACGGCTACCAGCTGATCGCCGGCGAGCGCCGCTGGAGGGCCGCTCGCGTGGCTGGTCTCCCCGAGGTGCCGGTCTTGGTCAAGGATGTAGCTCCCAGCGAGGTGCTGGAACTGGCTCTGGTGGAGAACCTTCAGAGGACCGATCTGAACCCGCTAGAGGAGGCGATGGCGTATGAGCAATTGGCTGAGACGTTCGAGCTCACGCAGCAGCAAATCGCCCAGCGGGTGGGCAAGAGCCGCGCCGCGGTCTCCAATACTGTGCGACTCTTGAAGGCGGCCCGACCGGTCCGCGAGGCTTTGCTTGAGGAGAGAATCAGCGAGGGTCACGCGCGGGCCCTACTCGGTTTGGAGCGGGACGAGGCGCAGGCGGCAGCCCTCAAGACCGTTGTGCAGCGCGGGTTAAGTGTGCGACAAACGGAGGACTTGGTGCGCCGCCTGCTGGGGCGGGAGGAGAAAGAGAAGAAGAGTCAGCCGGACCGTTCTCCGGCAGAGCGGGAGCTGGAATCCCAGTTTCGCGAGGCGTTGAGTACCAAGGTTGCGCTGAGGCGGAGAGGCGAGGGCGGTCGCTTGGTCATCTACTTCTACTCCGAGGAGGAGCTGGCTGCCCTCTACGAGCACATCGTTGGTGAGTAGCAATCCCGTGAGGGGGTGACCGGCTCTCGCGCCCAGCGAGTGAGCTCGCGCGTCGGGAGGGTCGAGATGACCCTCTTTGGGCCAGGACAGACCTTGTGGGGTCGAGGGAAGAGATCCAGGTACCGCCGGGGCGGACCGCGATCCGCGGCTCGCGCGAGGCGGAGGCGCTACGAATCTGAAGCGCGTCCGAGCGCGTGATCAATCTGATGCCGGTCGAGATCTTCTGAATGGGGAAGAGAGTGATGAAGGACAGAATTGCTGATGCCGTTCAGGAGCGAGCAGAGCAAGGCCGACTGAGCTGTGGTGCTGCCTTTCGCATCGCCGAGGCGTTCGACGTCAATCCAATGAAGATTGGAGAGATGGCCGACGCACGGGGCATAAAGCTCTATCACTGTCAGTTGGGCCTCTTCGGCTACGATGGTGAGGATCGCATCGTGCATCCGGCCGAGCAGCTGTCAGGCGATCTGGAACAAGCCGTCCGGGAGGGACTGGTCGTGGGCCGGTTACCGTGCGCCGTGGCCTGGGCCATCGCCAACCGATTCGACGTGCCCAAGACCCACGTGGCGAATGCCGCAGAGAAGCTTGGCATCCGCATTGGTCAGTGCCAGCTTGGTGCGTTCTAAGAGCCAGACAGCGAAACACAAGGGAAAATCTACCGATCAGGAGCTCACGGCCCGACACCGAGGGAATGACACCTCGGTGTCGGCTTTTTCTGGGGAGGACGTCACGGTGACCATTGAGGAGAGAGGGGCGAAGTTGTGCAAGATCGCCTCCCGGATTCGCGGCTGCACCTGCTGCAAACTGCACCAGGAACGGACGAATGCGGTGCCGGGGACGGGACCTGTCACTGCTGAGGTCTTCTTAGTCGGGGAGGGGCCTGGCGCTCGTGAGGATGTAGAAGGGCTGCCCTTTGTTGGCAGGTCCGGACGATACCTGGACCGACTCTTGGACGGTGTCGGGTTGAGTCGTGAGAGGGTCTTCATCACCAACGTCGTCAAGTGCCGACCACCCTCCAACCGAGATCCTCACGTCGCAGAGGTGCAGGCCTGCACCCCGTATTTGGACCGACAGCTGCGGTTGATTCAACCGTGTCTTGTTGTGACGTTGGGGAGGTTTGCTATGGAGCAGTTCTTCAGCGACGGGCGCATCTCCGACATTCACGGTCAGCCACGGCGGATCGACGACATACTCTATCTGCCGCTCTATCACCCAGCAGCGGCGCTCTATCGCGGATCGCTCCGGGGTGTGATGGAGGAGGATTTTCGGATGGTTCCCGTGCTCCTCAACGGGGCACACCAGCTGCCGGGACGTGCGCCATCGTGAGCGGCGAACCGTTGAGCGGATCGGGCCCAGGATGAGGAGCCCCGGTTGGGCGGGAAGCTGTCTCCCGGGTAAGGGGCGACGTTCCGGTCCTGGAGGCTCCTAGAGATCGACCGTGCAGCCCAGCCCTGGCACGTCTGTGGCAATCAGCCAGCCCTCTTCCACGCGAAAACCGGGTATTGTAGGATCGTCGAGCAGATCGAAGTGGCCGTCCAAGTCCCCATACTCGACGTTCCGGCTACTCAGGGCGAAGGAGAGCCCGGCGGCGGTCAGGAGCGCTGGCTGGTTCACACAGCTCACCATTGTGTGCATTTGTGCGACGCGGGCGATGGTGTCGATCTGACGCGCGCAACGCAGACCGCCGCACGCGGTGAGCTTGACGCTCATACCATCGGCGGCGCGGATTTTGGCCACTTCCAGTGCTGAGGGAGGTTGGCTCACGCTCTCGTCGGCTAGAATGGGCACGGGGCTCTGTCGGGTGACCTCCAGTAGCGCGTCCAGATCATCGGCGACTGTGGGCTGCTCCAACATCTCCAACTTCCCCTCCAGGGCTCGCGCTACGTCCAGGGCCTGTTGGACTGTATAGCCCTGATCGGCATCCAGCCGCAGAGTGAAGCGCGGCAAGGCGTTGTTGATCGCGCGCACACGTCGGACGTCCTCCTCCGGGTCGAGACCCCCTTTGATCTTGAGAATGCGAAAGCCTTGCGCGGCCCGCCTTCGTGCCAGCGCCACGGACTCGGCGACGTCCGCGATGCTTATGGTGATGGAGGTCTGAATCCGGCTCCGATAGCCGCCCAAGAGCCGGTAGAGCGGCATGTCGGCGGCTAGCCCGAGCAGGTCGTGAAAGGCAAGATCGAAAGCGCAGAGCGCCGACGGAGCTTCCTCTGTCAGTGCTGATAGCTCATCCAGAGCGAACTCCGTGTTCAGCGGGCTGAGGTATCTGGCCCGCCGCGCGCAGGCTTCACAGGCTTCGACTACGGATTCCTTTGTCTCCCCTGTGATGGCAGGATCGAAGGCCGCGCAGCCCCAGGCCTCGCGACCTTGCGTTGTTTCCACCCGGATGAAGACCGTTGAAATGCTTTCGACGGCTCCGTCGTGATAAGCTGTCCGGTATGGCAGGCGCAGGTCTAGTTCTACAGGGATGACTTCGACGGTTGTGATCTGCATCGAAAACCTCCAGAGTGAACTTGGCCATGGGTGACGCGCATTCTCCCTGGTCGGCAGACTCTCGGCCCGGTAGCATTATATGTCTGGCGGTCGGCACGGTCAATCTGCGCCTCATCGGGGTTCGATTCTAGC
>JASFVD010000278.1:0-4233 GCA_050050015.1 Anaerolineae bacterium
ACTATCTCCGGGTTAGTCGGCGTGACATTCCTCAGCCACGGGATGGGGATTGTCTCCTACGAAGGCGGGGAGGGAAGGAGGGCGAGGCGGACCGTGGTGTGGCTGTGGATCATTCTCTACGCCTTCGTCGGGAGCCAGATGGCATGGACGCTGCGGCCTTTCGTCGGCGCGCCCGGATTGCCCTTCGAGCTCTTCCGCCAACTGGGCGGCAACTTCTACGCGAACGTACTGGCCAGCTTGGGCGAGGTCTTGGGCTTCGTGACAGTGAGGTAGAGCGATGCAAGAGAATCGGCGCGACCGTATGAACGAATTGCTCGATCTGCTCGCCGAGGAAGTAGCCCACCGTCTAAGGGCAGAGCTCCAACCTCAAGTTGAACCGTCGGACCGTGACCAGGAGAAAGAGGTAGCGGTCAAACGGCCTCAGGCCACGGGCAGGCATCCAGAGCTAGCGAGATCAGCAGCACAGCATGAGCCAGAGCTCGACGCCGGAGCAGCAGGTGAACCTGAATCGGAAGCTCTCAAGCAGGAATCGAGACCCGAACCACCTCCCGCCCCTACCGTGCCCCCCCACATCGCTCGACTGCTGGGGCGGCTGGCACTTGGCCTGTTGGCCCTGGTCATCGTCATCAACATTCCCATCAATCGCCACGGGACCACTCTGGCAACGGCGATGCCCGACCGCCGAGCGCTGGTGATCCGAGACGGACTGGTCCTCAAGGAAGAGGATGATCCGGAGATCTACGTCTATCGAAATGGGCGGTTCCGCTGGATCAGCAGCTTGAAGGCCTTCGAGATGCGTGGCTACACGTGGCAGGATGTGCACATTGTGGAGGATGGCTTCTTGGAATCGTTTGAGACCGGCCCACCGATCCACGTCATTCTCAAGTGCAACGACAGCCCTCACGTCTACCGGCTAGAGGGGGAGAAGAAGCGTTGGATTGTCGACATCGAGTCCTTCGAGGCCGAGGGGTATGTCTGGGAGGACGTAGAGTTTGTCTCCTGCGACTACCTACGCGACCTGCCTGACGGGAAGACGATCCCCCCTGGCCATGGCCCCCCACCGCAGCCCTAGGTCCTGAGGGCCGAGCGGTAGCTGGAGACGCCAAGCGTAGACTCGCATATGTGAAGGGTAACGATCGCTGCGCCTTTGTCAGCCCGTGTGGCAGCCGATGCTGAACCTTCCGCCCCGTGCGGTTCGGCAAACCATAGACGCGTCATAAGCGGCTCCTCCGGAGCGAGACTGGGGGTGCCCGGACCACCTGCCAGCCGGAAGGTTGACTCAAGAGACAAGAATGTGCGACGATTTGCCAGAGCGCCGGCAGGACGCACGCATTGCACAGTGTGGATGCGGACGCTGGGCACAGCATCATCAGTTGGCGCCACTGCGTCGAAGGCCCCGACCACGCTCCATCTCCTTCCGGTACACGAGCTCTCCTTCCGGTGATCCGAGGATGGGATCCGTGTCTACTCTATTGAATCCACACTTGGTCACGTAGAAGTAGTGGTTCTTTATCGCCCAAGCAGGCGTGGCCAGCCGCCAGCTCCTCGTATCAGGATATCGTTCCTCGACAAACTGCCAGAATCGGGTGCCCACTCCCATATCCTGGTATGCCGGGTCAACAAAGATGGTGCCCAAAATGTTGTCCCCGCCCGGAAGAATCCAGACAATCATTCCGCCCACGACCTGGCCGGAGCTCGACGCTTTGTACCCAGCAGACTCCTGATAACCAAACAACCACTTCCGGAAGAACTCACCGTTGTCGTACCCCTCCGGCCCGCCTCGCTCCATTCCCAAGTGCTTCTGAGCATCGTCGTCGAACGCACGTGTCATGACCTCCGTCAGCTCGGGAACGTCTCCCTCGCCTACCTCGTCAAACGTCAGTTCGATCTCTCTCGAATCCATTCGACCTGCCCTCCCTTCCTCCGGCCACGGTGGAGAGTCAGGGCTCCCTTATGCCTGCAAGCTCCGCTCAGGCCCGGCTGGGATGCGGTAGCTGGCCCTCGTCCAGCCGCTTGCGCTAGCCCTCACCACTCCTCTCAGCCCTGATCTCGTAGTGTTGCGCCCGTTCGTCGAAGTGCGAGAGTATGGCTCGCGCCCTCTCCGGGATGACCGCTAGATCGTACTCCTCTCCCGCGAACTCGCGGACAGCGTCTAGCGACTTGAACCTCATGACCGTCACGACTTCGACTTCCTTTCCAGTCTCGCGGCTAAGCAGCTGAATCCCTTTGAAGCCATGAATGTGCCGGGCCTGGATACCGTTGATGATCTCGTTCTTCAGCAAGGCCTCGTAGTCGTCCGCACAATCGGGCGTGGTCCAACCGTGCCATATTCGGCTAATCATCTGTCTTCCCTCCCAGCATAACGCAGCGGCCTCGACGGCTGACAAGCACGGTCTCTAGCAGCTATCCGACTCACTTGCCGGCAACCTCATCCACGATTCTCTCGATTCTCCGCTCCTTCGTCGCGGGACGCTTCGCGCTCTGCAGCCAGTAGATGTACTGCTTCTTCCGGGACGCGGGCAAGCTGCGGTACGCCGCCAAGGCCCCTTCTCTTGCCCGAAGCGCGGCTTCAAGATCGACTGGGATGACGTCCACCTGTTCGCGTCGCAGTGCCGCATCCCACTGCCCATTCTCCTTCGCCTCAGCAATCGCCTTAAGCCCAGCGTCTGTCATTCGGCCTTTCTGGATCAGTCTCTCAGCCCTCTCGATGTTGCTCACCGACCACACGCTGTTGGAGCGGCGTGGCGTGAAGCGAAGTACGTACCTTCTCTCATCCAGCCTCTTGAGCAGTCCATCAATCCATCCGAAGCAAAGAGCCTCCTCGACAGCCTCCTCCAGACTAAGGCCAGGCGGCGAGAATGCCTTCTTGCGGAGCGCAAGCCAGACTTCCGATTCCTCAGCGTGATGCTCCTCGAGCCACGTGCGCCATTGCCTGCGATCTGCAAACTCGAGATACTGCAATGACTCATTCACAGGTACCTTGCCTGCCCTTGGTCGCTGATCAAGAAAGCCCCTTCCGAGGTCCGTCCTTTTCGCCTCTCACTCAGCACCTTCCCCGTTCGGCTCGCAGTGACCCGGCAGACCTTGCGCCAGCTCCTAGGGCTGGCAACACCGAGGCAGGAGCCAACCGGTCCATCTACCGCTGCACCATAGGCAGATAGACCATCGTATCGAGCACGTCTGAGCGAGCGAACTTAACCCAGAAGCCGCCGTGGAGCGCGTACGGATCGCCTGACATTGAGCCAGAGTCATGCTGACCGATGGTTCCAGACAGCGAGTACCGCATCCCGTCGCTCGAGGTGCCACCACCTCCGTCGACGGTGGACCAGGTCACGTCCAGAACGTCGGTTTGAGCGGAAGCGAGGGTGATCGCGGACAGCGCGCTGACTGTCCCGACAGCCAGGATTCTCCAGAGCCTCATCGTAGCCGACCTCCAAGCCGCCGGCGCCCGACGAGAACCACGGTACCAGCTGCCAGGCCCGCCAACCAGAGAAAGGCGGCCGGGCTAGTGTTGTGGTGCTGAGAAGCACGGTCACCCTGGGCTTGTTCCAGCGCCGCGAGCCGCGCCTCGAGAGCTGCGATGCGCTCACCCTGGGATTCGATCTCGTCCTGCTGCTCCTGCACAGCGCTAACCAGCACCGGCACCAGCTCACCGTAATTCAGGGTCAGGGCGCCGTCCTCGCCTTCACCGGTAGAGACGACCTCGGGCAGTACCTTGCGCACCTCCTCGGCGATTAAGCCGTAATGGAGATCCTGGCTTGGGTCTCCCTGCCAAGCAAAGACCACGGGTCGCAGGGCCTTGACCTGCTCCAAGCCGTAAGTCAAAGACCTCACGTTGTCCTTGTACCGGCCATCTGAGAGCTGGTGAAGCCCGTTCACGGTCCAGACATCTGACCAGCGCAGATCCACACTGCCAAGCGAGTAGCCCCCGTCCAAGGCTGGGAGAAGATCCCCTTCCTCGTCGATCCGCAGCCGTTCTCTCATGGACCCATCCCCCGGGCCCTGAGTGAACATGCGTATGCTGGTAGAGTGGGTCATTGGGTCGGCGGCGTCGAACTCGATGCGCGCAGTGGGTGTGATGAGATCCGGGTACGCAAAGTCGACAAAGTCGATGAAGGCATCCTCGTCCGCGCCAGTGTTGTGGCTGCGGATTACAAGGTGATTGTGATCGTTGACCCGGAAGCGCGCCTCTCCATCGACGTCAAGTTCGTGTGTAGGATGACGCAGGACGAG
>JASFVD010000279.1:0-4219 GCA_050050015.1 Anaerolineae bacterium
GCACGGTCACGTTAGCGCCCCGAAACCCGAGGGCGCCCAACCCACGAATGGCTGCCTCTACACGCCCGGGCGCGACGGGCAGAGGGACGTATCGCCAGTTCAGCCCGAGCGCCTCGAAGGCGGCGTTGTGCATCGCCGGGGACACGCTGTGCTCCACCGGCCAGCCGACGAGGCCGACGAGCTGAGTGTGACCGTCAATAGGCACAGGCGACATGATACGTTTCCTCCAACTGTGGGATGCGTGGAATGGAGAGAGCGAAGCGCCACCCGTAGGCTGCGCAACGCCGCCGAAATCTAGGCAATGCTAGCACCGATAGTCCGCATCGCACCAATGAAGTCGGGGAACGAGTCCCGGATGCACGCCGGGTTCTGGACCGTGGTCCTACCCTCTGCTACCAGCCCGGCGATCGCCAAGGCCATGGCAATTCGGTGGTCTCCGTGGCTGTCGACCACGGTACCCCGCAGTTGTGTCGGTCCCGTGACACTGAAGCCGTCGGGCCTGGGTTCGATCCGAGCTCCCATCTTCGTCAGCTCCGAGGCGATGGCAGCAATGCGATCAGTCTCCTTGATGCGTAACTCGGCGGCATCTCGGACGATGGTGGTGCCCTTTGCCTGGGTCGCGACAACGGCCAGCACGGGGAACTCGTCGATCATACGGACGACAGTGTCGCCGTAGACCTGTGTGCCGCGCAGATCCGAAGCTCGCGCGGTGACATCACCTGCCGGTTCACCACCCTGATCCGGTCGCCGGTTGATGGCGATGTCTCCGCCCATGGTTTCGAGTACATCGAGCAACCCCGTCCGCGTGGGGTTGATGCCCACGCCCTTGACTGTTACCTCTGAGTCCAGCGTGAGCAGCCCGGCGACCAGAACGAAGCACGCCGACGAGAGGTCGCCAGGGACTGTGACGTCGAGCGGCTTGAGTGGGGAGGTCGGTGGCGTCAGCGCTATATAGAGGTCGGTCACCTCTAGGTTGGCGCCCATGGCCTTGAGCATCAACTCGGTGTGATCGCGGACAGGCCCAGGCTGGTGAACGAACGTCTTTCCATCGGCCTGAAGCCCGGCCAGCAGAATCGCGCTCTTGACCTGGGCGCTGGCCACCGGCAGCGCATGCTCGTATCCGTGCAGCCTGCGTCCGTGGATGGTGAGCGGTGCGTGACCGTCGGTCGTCTCGATGTCAGCGCCCATCCGCCGTAGTGGGAGAGCGATACGCTCCATGGGACGGCGGCGCAACTGCGGCTCGCCGGTCAGAACCGTGTCAAATGGTTGGCCCGCCGCAATGCCTGCCAGAAGGCGCATGGTGGTTCCGGAGCGCACGCAGTCCAAAGGTGCGTCAGGCTTTCGCAACCCTCGCATTCCCCGTCCGTGGATGGTCAGCCGGATCCCATCCTGTGCGTCCCAGGTCTCTATCTCAATGCCCAGAGCTCGGACACAGCCGAGGGTTGCCACACAGTCGGCTGACGGGAGAAAGCCACCCACGTGGCTGCCTCCATCGGCCATGGCACCGAGCAGCAGTGTCCGATGTGAGATCGACTTGTCGCCGGGCACGGTCACGTCTCCTGAAAAGGCGTCGCCTGGCGTTATGACGACGGCGTGCATCGATGGTTCTTGGTTCGCTGTCATGCTAGGTATTCCGGATGACTAATAGCGGCACCCGTACTCCTGGCGGTCATGGTTCTTCCACCGTTCCAGCAACGAGCGTCGCCGGATCGCAGTGGGCCCGCCGACGGGACACCCGTCCTCCGGGGGTGAACGACGCTCACCTTTCTCGAGTAGCTTCGCCCCAGTCCCTCCTAGCCACGGATGCGGTCGGGAGAGAGCGGATCGTCCTGGGTGCGTAGATGTGATGGGAGCAGGACGTAGATCGCCGCGGGATCATGCCCGGCGTCCTGGGTCCTCATCCCAGGGTACCCCGTCCAAGCCCAGCTGGCCGTGCAGGAAGCGCACTGCATCGTCAAGCTGGTCCTCGGGGACGCAGAACGAGACCGAGTGTTCTGTCGCCGCCTGAGCCACAGCGATCACGCGAGTATGATGCTGACCGAGCGCCGCAAATGTCCGCGATACGACGTTGTTGCGCCGCTCCTTCCGGCCTGGTAGGCCGACCACCGAGATCGTAGCCACTCTCTGCTTGAGGCCAAGACGGAAAGGAGCGCCCCTGTGCCCGTCGCCGAACTCCCGTCGCAGAATGCTGAGACAGTGATCCTGGTCCTTCGCGCGGATGACCAGGTTCAAGTTGTGCTCGGAGAGCGACTGGGAGAACATCAGTACCTCGATCCCACTCTCGCTCAGCCGTTGGAGGGCGCGGGCCGCCATATGCAGCGCCCAGGTGTCGTCCTGACTGCCTATGGCGATCATCCCCAAGCCGGTGGTCGAGATGATGGCTGGCAGCACCTGGCGACTGGCCCTGGGCGAGTCGACAATCAGTGTGCCCGAATGACTCGGGTGGTAGCTGTTTACGATGCGCAGGGGGATACCACGCTGTACGAGGGGCCTAATGGTCTTGGGATGGAGCACCTCGGCGCCGACGTAGGCCAAGTCCGCGGCCTCGGCGTAGGAGAGCTCGGTCAGTGTGAGCGCCTGCGGCACGATATTGGGGTCAGCCGTAAGAATGCCGTCCACGTCGCTCCAGATCCAGACTTCCTTGGCGTCAAGCCCGGCGCCGATGACGGCAGCAGAGTAATCGCTGCCTCCGCGGCCCAAGGTGGTGGTCACGCCCTCCTCCGTCGCTCCGATGAAGCCTGTGATGACTGGCAGCACGCCTCGCTCAACAAGCGGCGCGATCGTTGCCTGCAGTCGGCAACGCGTGCGAGTCATCAGGGGCGTCGCCGCTCCGAAGACGTCGTCTGTCACAATCAATTCGCTGGAGCTGACCGCCTGGGCTGCGGCACCGCGCTGCCGCAGCACCGCCGCCAGCACGTGAACCGAAAGGTGCTCGCCGAAGGACGCCACCGCGTCTCGGCCCCTGGCCGTCAGTTCGCCCAGAACGGCTATGCTGCGGTAGAGTCGTTTCAAGTCTTGGAGCTGATCCTTGACATATCCGACGACCTGCGACCGCTGCGCGCTATCGCTCAACAGGACTTCCGCGACACCCACGTGCCGACTGAGCAGGTCCGCACTGATCCTCTCATAGACGGAGTCGTGTCCCTCGGCCGCTGCGCGCGCGCCGGCGATCAGCTGGTGTGTGACGCCGCTCATCGCCGAGACCACCACGACTGCCGGGACCTTCTTTGCATGGCCGGTGTCGGATGGCGACCTTCGCTGCGCGGTCGCCTTCCCACGCGGGCCGCGCTGGCTGAGGATAATCTCCGCGACACTAGCGAAACGATCTGGGCCTTCGACCGACGTGCCTCCGAATTTGTGGACGATCATCGTGCGCTCCTACAGGTTCTCCAGTGCTTGATTGAGGTCGGCGATGATGTCGCCAGCATCTTCTATGCCCAGTGCGTAGCGGACTAGATTGTCTGTGATGCCAGCTTCCTGACGCTCCGTGCGGTCTAGTGAGAATAGCGCCGCCATCTGTTCAATCACGCTTTCGACGCCTCCGAGCGTGGGTCCGACGTACGGGAGGCACAGCCGGTCGATGAAGCGACCTGTTGTCTCCATATCGCCATCGATCTCGAAGGTGACGACTCCGCCAAACCCGGTCATCTGTCGGCGGGCGGCCTCGTGATCCGGGTGGCTCGGCAGGCCAGGGTAGTGGACCTGACTGACAGCAGGATGCTGCTCCAGGAATTGGGCCACCCGCTGGCCGTTCTCGTTCTGTCGGCGAACGCGCAGGTCGAGGGTCTTCATACCCCTCACTAACAGATACGCGTCGTTGGGATTGCTCATGCAGCCCAGAACGCCTCGAGTCTCCTCGAGGACCTCGAGAAGCTCCGCGGAGCCGACGACGGCTCCAGCTAGAAGGTCATTGTGCCCGCCCAGATACTTGGTCGCGCTATGGATCACGAGATCAAAGCCGTGCTCCAAGGGGCGCAGGTTGATCGGCGTCGCGAACGTGCTGTCGATGATGCTGGTGATATCGTGTTGGCGTGCCAGATCGCCCATCTTCGCGAGATCCACCACACGCAGATAGGGGTTGGTCGGGGTCTCAGACATAATGACGCGAGTGTTAGGTCGCACAGCGTCGGCCCACGCAGCCGGATCGTCTGTGGGCACGAAGCTGGCTTCAATACCCCAGCGAGGCAGGTACTCGCGGACGAACTCATCCGTTCGGCGG
>JASFVD010000280.1:0-4218 GCA_050050015.1 Anaerolineae bacterium
GGCCTCGCAATAGCGAGATGAAGTGAGAGCCTAGGATCCGCGCCCGGTGATCCGCTGCAGTGCCCATTGGGCGTGTTCAACGACGAGGGCGTTCTCATCGGAGCACGCATTCTCCAGCGCCGGGACAGCAGCCCGATCACCGGTATTCCCCAAAGTAACTGTGGCATTGCGCAGGAGACCAGATCGTCGAGGGCGCAAGAGCGCCGTGTCCCAAAAGCGATCGCGAAACCCGGTCTCGTCTAGCTTCAGCAGCTCAATCGGATCTAGTGTCGGCGATGTCGGCTCGAAGACCGAGCTTTCCCGCACATGCGCAAAGCGCATGTTCCAGGGACAGACCTCCTGACAGATGTCGCAGCCGAAGATCCAATCCCCCATGAGCGGCCGCAGCTCCGGTGGGATGGCCTCCCGATGTTCGATGGTCAAGTAGGAGATACACCGGCGAGCGTCCAAGGTCCGAGGTGCGATCAGCGCGTTCGTCGGGCAGGCGTCCATACACGTAGTACAGCTGCCGCATCGGTCGTCTTGAAGAGGTACATTAGGCTCCAGCTCAAGGTCAAGGAGGAGCTCCCCAAGGAAGAAGTACGAGCCCAAAGCCGGATGGATTAGATTGGTATTCTTGCCGAACCAACCGAGACCCGCATTTCGGGCCAGCTCTCGCTCCATGAGTGGGCCAAAGTCGACGTATGCACGATGAGCGACAGGATCGGTCACCTCCGCTTCGATCCATTTGGCCAACTGCCGAAGCATTCCCATCAGGACATCATGGTAATCGCGGCCCCAGGCATACCGCGACACACGGGCACGACCTTCGGGGCTGGGCGGGAAGTCACCGGGGTAGTAACTGATTCCCACGACGACGATGGAACGGGCCCCCGGCATCAGGAGCCTAGGATCGGCGCGCCTTTCGATGGCATCAGGGCGTGCTAGGTAGCCCATCTCGGCATGGTGGCCTGCCTTCAGCCAGTCACGATAGGCCTCGACGCTGATCCCTGAACCGAGGTCCGCAATGCCGACCGCATCAAAGCCCAGGTGCTCAGCCTTTCTCTTCAGCTTGTCTGTCAGATCCTGCATCACACCGTGACTATAGCTAAGAGAGCGCGGTGTGTCAATGGCAGGCGGGCCCCGCCTCTGGTCAAGGCCGGCAAGGCCGCCAGTCCGCGCTCCTGAGGGCTCAGCAGGCAAGTGTCCACCGCCTCGCGTGTCCGACGTGCTCATTCGTGTGCAGATGAGTGCATAGGCGGTCCGAACACCCTCCATCGAAGGGCCTCTCGGGCGTCCAGTTTCTTGCCTGGCACCCTCATCCACGAGACCGACAGCCGCCCCCGGATTCTGTCGACTAGGGCCGTTGCATCGCCGCGTACTTGCGTATTGCCCTGGCACGTGTTATAATCTGGCACGCATAGAGGAACCGTTGAGAAGTGGGAAACCCCCACTTTTTTTTATAGAATGGCCTTGTCCATTCGTTCGTCGGGCGATGCGGTCCCGATGCTTGGGTGTCGGCAAGCACAGCTGTTCCAGCCTGATTCTGACAAGGGTGGGACGCTCGGATGGCAGGAGAAGACTATGAAGTCGGAATTCTTACTGGCCTTTAACGAAATATGCAGTGACCGCGGTCTTCCGAGAGCGGTCGTTCTTGACGCTGTGGAGAACGCACTGGTCTCCGCGTACCGTCGCAACCTGGACGCCGATACAGTGGAGAACGTCTCAGCCAAGATCGACCCAAGTAGCGGAGAGGCGAAGATCTTCGTGGAGATGGAGGTCGTCGAGGAGGTCACTGAGCCCGGCTGGGAGATCAGTCTGACGGAAGCCCGCAAGATCGACGCCGATGCCGAGCTGGGAGAGTTGGTCACGGTGGAGGACACGCCCGACAACTTCGGTCGTATCGCGGCGCAGACCGCCAAGCAGGTCATTCTTCAGCGCATACGCGAAGCGGAACGCGACGCTCAGTACGAACACTACGTCGAGCAAGAGGGCGAGATCGTTCACGGTACCGTTCAGAGCGTCCGGTCGAACGTCGTCCTGGTCAATCTGGGTGGCGCTGAGGCTATCCTTCCGCGAAGTCAGCAGGTGCCCGGTGAGAGGTATCATATTCACCAGCGGCTGCGCGCCTACGTGCTGGAGGTTCGTAATACAAACCGAGGACCAAAGATCGTCCTCTCCCGCAGCCACCAGAAGATGCTCCGTCGGCTGCTTGAGCTTGAGGTACCTGAGATCTTCAACGGCACGGTAGAGATTAAGGCTATCGCCCGCGAGGCGGGTTCTCGGTCGAAGGTGGCGGTAGCGGCCCGACAGTCCGGCGTCGATCCCGTGGGCGCTTGTGTGGGCATGCGCGGCGTGCGAATCAAGTCCATCGTGAATGAACTCGGCGGCGAGAAGATCGACGTCATCGAATGGAGCCCAAAGACGGCGACGTTCATCGCCAAGGCACTTAGCCCGGCCAAGGTGCTGAGCGTGCAGCTGGACGAGGATCCGGACGGACGGAAATCAGCCAGCGTCGTCGTGCCGGACGATCAACTCTCGCTGGCCATTGGGCGCGCAGGTCAGAACGCTCGTCTGGCAGCGAAGTTGAGCGATCACCGAATTGACATTCAGGGGGTCACCGAGGCAGCGACGTGGGCGCTTCAGCAGGTCAACGAGGACGCGGCGGTGCTGCCGAGCCTGGGGAAGGCAGCCGAGTTGCTGCCCTCCGTCGCCAACATCCTGCAGCAGCACGAGGAAGAAGCGATGCCGTACTCGAGTGAAGAGTTGCTCAAGATGCGGCGAGTGATTGAGGCTGTCCGCAGGCACTACCTGTCGCTTCGCAGAGCCGAGCGTGAACGTGTCCAGGCCGAAGAAGATGCGCGTCTCGAGGCGTTCGAACAGGCGCGTCAGGTTATTCCGGATCGTGCCTACGAGACGATCATCGCGGACATGGAACTCGGCACTCGCACTGCACATCGCCTGGAGGATGCCGGCCTGGAGACGGCGGGGCAGGTGATGGAGCGACTGATAGCTGAGGGGGACGAAGGGTTGTTGTCGCTGGACGGCATCGGTCCGAAGACGCTTGAGACCGTCAAGGAGAGCATCACGGAGCTGGGGCTGCTCGAAGCAGGGCCCGCCCCAGCCGACGAAGAGGCTGAAGCGGTCGAAGCTGCCGTCGCCGATGAGATAGTGGAGGAGGAAGAGGCGGCAGCCGAACCGGTCTCGGAGACAGCAGGCGAAGAGAAGACTGCCGTTGCGGAGGAAGCTGCTCGCGACGAAGCGGAGGAGGCAGAGGAGGAAATCGACAGTCGGGCAAAGATGCTGGAATTGGCCATGAAAGGGCGCGGGCTTGGGGTCGAAGAGCCTCCTGAACCCGAAGCGGAAGACAGCGTCTCGGACGTAGAGGGCGTCGAGGATGAGAAGTCCGCGCCCTTCTTCGAGGACGAAGAACCAATCGATCGTGAGGAGAAGCTCAAGCGCGAGCGTGGACGCCGGGTACAGTTGGTCTTCGACGAGGAGACCGGAGAGCTCATACCTCGCCGCCGCCGCAAGCGGGAAGAGGAAGAACAAGATTATAGCGAGTACCTAGACATCTAGCGGGGGAGCTCAGGGCGCGGGTCGGTTCTCAATGGTGGGCCGCCTTGAAACCATGATGCCCCTACGCAGCTACCGGGTTCCTTGGGGTTGGCAGATCTGATGAAGAAGAGCAAAGCGGCGCGGCGCCAGAGGCGAAAACGGACGGCTCAGCGAACGTGCGTGGCTTGTCGCACCGTCCGGCCCAAGCGCGAGCTGGTGCGTATCGTGCGCGATCCAGAGGGACACGTCGACGTAGACGCGTCAGGCAAGAGAAACGGACGCGGCGCTTACCTCTGTCCTGCACGCCCTTGCTGGGACAAGGCCCTTTCGGAAGGACTCCTCAATCGGGCCCTTCGCACGAATCTGACGCAAGACGTCAGGAGCCAACTTGAGAAGTATGCGACCGACCTCTGACGGATTACCGGGGCTGTTCTCGACGGAGGTTATAGTCGTCGACGAACAGCGCCCTGAGTGGCAAAAGGAAGTAGGTGGAGATGAGTGAAGAAGTTGTGGTGCAAGAAGAGGGCACCGTCGAGATCCCAGAGTTTCTCACCGTACGCCAACTAGCTCAGCTGCTTGACGTCAGCCCCATCGACGTGATCAAGGAGTTGATGAGCGCGGGCGTGATGGCGAACATCAATCAGGAGATTGACTACGAGACGGCGGCCATCGTGGCCCAGG
>JASFVD010000281.1:0-4212 GCA_050050015.1 Anaerolineae bacterium
TAGGCTGGATGTCGGTCCGTGGCTCGACATCTCGCTTCCACTGATTCTCGCACATCTGGGCACTGTTCAGGTGTGGGAGCTAGCGTGGCTGGATCACGACAAATGGGCTGGCCCGTTCCTGGAGAGTCGCGGCTTCTGCAAACGAGCTGAGGTGATCACGCTGGCGAAGACTGACCGCGAGACCCCGGACGTGCGTGCACCATCCATCACGGTGCGCCCGGCAACGCACGCCGACACCGACACGATCGCCCTCATCGACCAAATGGCTTTCGCCCCTACCTGGTGGCGCAGCGAGGCCACCATTCGACGCAGAGCCGCCACCTCTTCACGCTTCACCTTGGCTGAGCGGAGGAGCAACGTGCTGGGCTACGCTGAGACAGAGCTGCACCTTCCGACAGCACACCTCAACCGGATCGCCGTCAATCCAGATTATCAAGGGCAGGAAGTTGGAGCTCTGCTTCTCAAGCAGGTCCTGGAGTCCGTGTGGCAGAGCGGGGCAAAGACAGTGTCCCTGAACACCCAGCGGTCCAATCGCCGGTCCCGCCGACTCTATGATCGCTTTGGGTTCCAGCCGACCGGCGACTCAGCGACGGTGTGGGGACTACGACTTTGGCACCAAGCCCCTGACACACAGAAGGAAGACCGATAGGACGTTGCCTGTTCCCCCTGCGTCGCTCCCAGCCGACAGTAACTTGTCAGCCACAGCCGGGGAATAACCAGCCCCCATCATAAGGTACGCCTCGCCCTGTTTCTGCTACTGGGATTCCATCGTGGGCGTCTGGCTCGGTGTGGCGGTTGCCGTCGCAGTCGGCGTTGACGATGGAGTCGGCGTCACCGTGGGACCTGGTGTCGCCGTTGGAGACGGCGTCGCCGTGCTCGCGGGCGTGGCGCTAGGGAAAGGGGTCGGCGTCGCCAATGGGGTGGACGTTGGCAAAGGCGTTGGTGTCGCTGGAGGGGGCACTACTTCCACCCGCACCCGCGTCTCGACAGCGTGCTTCTCCACGTCGAAGGCCCTGATGCGGAGCGTGTACAGGCCGGGGTCCAGATGGGTCGTGTCCCAGCGTGTCAGGAGACCGTCCTGTACGGGTGACAGGTGAGGACCGCTGATCCAGCCCCATCCCTGGGGATCGCCGCCTACGCCATACTGAGCTTCGTAGTGATCGAAATTGGGTAGCTGAACGGTGCCCGTAATACGTACGACTCCGTGCACGTGCTCACCCGCGGCCGGCCAACTGATGGAAACCTCCGGACGATCGAGACCCTCGGTGCACTCATCCAGGGGAGCCAGCGGCAGGTTACCGAATTGTTGAGGATGGGCCCGGGCCCATTCCCGTCCCCGCTCATCGGCGATGTCCAGCATCAGCTCCTCTACGACGTGATTGGGACAGAATTCATTAGCGCGCAATCGCGTGAATGCGTCGATCCCGACCGTCTGGTACCAATCGTGACTTTCATCCAGCGGCGGCTGGCCCTTGGCAAAGATCTCGGACTCGCGCTCAGGACAGTGGTCTGTCGGCCGCGCCCCGGAGTCAGCACAGATCTCGTGCTCGACAATGCGCGACGGCCGCTCAAAATCAAGGACTGGCTGATCCGCGAGAGCAACCTCCATGAACGTATGCCAGATAGGCCCTGCTCCGGCCGCCCCGGGTACCTGCATCATCGGAGCGTTGTCAGAATTCCCGACCCAGACGCCGGTCACCAGGTCTGGCGTGTAGCCGACGGTCCAGGCATCGCGATAGTCATCCGTGGTTCCGGTCTTCGCCGCCGCAGGCCGGCTAAGCTCTAACACGCTCGGGCAGCTGAACGCTGCGCAGCGAGCCTGGTCGTCCGCGAGGATGTCCGTGATCAGATAGGCATGTTCCGGCGAGAGGACCGACCTCCCCGTCGGAGCGCCGTTGTCCAACACGACGTTGCCTCGACTATCCTCAATACGAAGAATCGGGCTCAGCTCCATGTGCACTCCCTGGTTGGCGAAGGCAGCGAAGGCTTCCGCCATCTCCAGCAGTTTGACCTCGCCACCTCCCAGTGTCAGCGCCAGACCGTAGCTCGGCGGTTGATCGTACGGGTATTCGGGACACACGTCCTGAGGACGACTCAGTGACTCGACGCCCAGTCGCGACGCCATCTCCAGCAATCCTTCGACTCCCACGAACTGGAGTGCCCTGACGGCTGGCACGTTGTAGGAGTTGGCCAGTGCATCGCGCAGAAGCACCGGCCCGTGGTATCTGCGGTCGTAATTGACCGGCACGTAGGGTGGATTGGCGCCGTCGGGAAACTCTGTGCGCACGTCCCACAACAGCGTAGCTGGCGTCCAATTACGCTCGAAACTGGCAGCGTAGGTAAGCGGCTTGATGGACGACCCAGGCTGGCGGCAGCGCAAGGCAACGTTGACCTGACCGTCGATCGACTGATCGTTGAAGTCGACGGAACCAACCATAGCCCTTATGTACCCAGTCGCCGGCTCGATCGACACGAGGGCTCCGTTGGTCACGTTTCGGTCAGCAAGCTTGGCGATCCCTTCCCTGACCGCTTGTTCGGCCTTCGCCTGCAGGTCGGGGTCAAGCGTCGTGTAGATGCGCAGCCCCGCCCCGCGGTACAGCGCCTCGGGGCCGTATCGCTCCTCGAGAATCCGTCTCACATAGACGACAAAGTGCGGGGCGGTCCCTATGTCCACATCAGGCGGCTGAAACGTGTGCGAGCGCATCTCCTCCGCTGCCTGTTCAGCCTGCTCGGCAGAGATGTGACCGTCAGTGACCATCAGCCGCAAGACATCCTTCTGGCGGGCCAGTGCGCGCTCAAGGCCTCCGCCGAAGGGATCATAGGTGGCGGGTAGTTGAGGCAGACCGGCTAGGAAGGACGCCTGGGCGAGCGTGAGATCTGCCGCATCTGTGTGAAAGTACGTCTCGGCGGCAGCCTGAATGCCGTACGCGCGATTGCCGTAGTTGAGTTCGTTGAGGTAGATCTCAAGGATTCTCTCCTTGCTGTAGACACGGCTCACCTCGGCGGCCAGAACAATCTCCTTGATCTTGCGCTTGGCACTCTGTTCGAACCTTTCCTCAGGGAGGAGAACCATACGCGCCAACTGCTGTGGGATAGTGCTGGCCCCGGACACGATCTCCCTTTCTGTCAGGACGTAGTAGATGGCCCGACCTAGCGCAATGGGGTCGAAACCAGGATGGAGCCAGAAGTCCCGATCCTCAGTCGCGATGGTCGCATTGATGAGATGCGGTGAGATCCTCTCCAACGGTACGTAGGTTCGCCGTCCGCCGTGCGGATCCATCACCTCGTAGAGAAGCGTGCCTTCCCGGTCGTAGATCTTGCTGCTCACGAACGCCGCCTGGCGGTTCTGCAGCTCTGTGGGGGAGGGAAGCCGATCCGCGAGAGCGGCATAGCCAACAACTGACGCGGCGACGGCAAGGAAGAACACCAATACTGTGGCAGCCACACTCACGAAGCCAATCTTCAAAAGAAGAATTCCCCAGTCACGTCCCCCGCCTCTCGGATCCTGGTCGCTCTCGGGAGGAGATGAACGAGGGGGAGGTGGTCGGTAGCCACGCCGCTGAGGGGGCGGTACATCGCCGCCTCCGGTTCCGGTCCGCATTGCGTGGTTAGTGGCCCACCTCAGGCGACGATTCGCCACCTTCTCCTCGCCGGAGGGTCTGCTCGACGGGGTGGCGCCGGAGGAATGCGGTGAGGGTTTCGTACCGGCCGCTCGGGCGCCTCGAGGCTTCGGCCCCGACCGAGGTGGGGCCTCGTTCCGTGTCCGACCGTCGTGCCCGCGACCCGGCTGGCCGGATGGTTTCTCATGGAGATCTGGCATAACCTGTCCTCCACTACCTAGACGAGCATGATGCCTTCTAGGTTCCGTGCAGAGCGTGGATTATAGCAAGCGGCGATTGTGGCGCAACCACCACCCGAAGGTCGATTGGCCTCGCACAACCCCTCAGCCGACGGCATCAGGCAGACGTAAGGGCCTGGCTCTTGGCAGGAGGACGGATGATAGTCGTTGAATTGGCACGCGACGATGTCGAAAACCTGCGTGGCGGGCAGGCCGCCTCCTTGCCAGTGCCGCTCGCGAGTGGTCCTTCGACGGGGCACTGGCGAGATGGCGTCCATACAGGCTCGCTGCTCCTTGCTTCACGGTACCGATCCGAAGACAGGCCTCAGGGCGCGCCGGAGTGCCACTTCAAGATGAGGGGAAGGTAGGAGTAT
>JASFVD010000282.1:0-4206 GCA_050050015.1 Anaerolineae bacterium
TCGAGCCCTTTGACGTGACCAATCCGCCGAAGAACGCCACAGCCTCCTTCCCTTGGGACACACGCGCGCTGACCAACACCGAATCCTACCGCCTTGGCGTGGAGGTCTACGATGCCGAGGGGAAGCACGACGTCGACACCGTCGACGTCGTGGTGAACAACGTGGCGCCGCAACCGCCACCGTCCCCTCCGTGGCTGGAGGTCACGAACCACACACTTACGCGCTTCCAGAACCGCTTCATCGTGGGGCTCAGGGTGAAGAACACGGGGGACTTCGAGGCCCGCAATGCGGTAGTGCGGGACGGCATGATCGGGTTCCAGCCCATGGCCCGTGACGCGGGTGACGCCGAATACCTAGCACGCTACCATCCTCTGGGGCAGTACGGATACGTGGAGATCAAGTTGAAGCAGAACATTGCAGCCGGAGAGTCCCGCATCTTCTTCTATAACGTGATGCCGGTGATGATGCATCCCACGCCGTCGAGCCCGGAAGTGGGGTCCTTCGTCGATATGGCGTGGGATTCCTCCACACAGACCGGCTACCACAACTACGTCAATCAGCCCATTGGCCTGACCACGGGCGGGGAGACCGTCTCGAAGGCCCATGCCAACGCGGTGAAAGAGGCGGACTACCTGATCGTGACCAATCCGTATCGTTTGTTCCTGACATTCAATCCCGGCGTGGACAGGAACAAGCCATACTGCGACCTGCTTCTCTCCACGATGGCGGAACTGGCCTTCGAGAAGGACGGAGCGCTGGGCTACATCGACACGTACAGCGCGGCGACACTGCGCAACCTGATCACGAGCGGTGGGAGTTGGAGCAGCAGGATGGCACCCGGCTGGGATTCCAACGGCTACCTGCTCCTGGTGGGCGAGAACCAGGTGGTCCCCGGGTGGAGCCGCTACCACGGCAAGCAGTACACGACTCAGGGGAACATTCCCTTCACTGCTTCGCCCACCGACTACCCGTACGCCAGCACGTCCGGCAGCGAGCTGAAGCCAGAGCTGGCCATGGGCCGCATCATCGGCGAGTCGCCGGCGCTGCAGATCGTGGCCATCCGAAACAGCCTGTACTCGTACCAGGGGAAGGCGGGCTACGACTACGACGCCTTGCAGACATTGGCCGTCAATGGGTTCCCCGCCTGCTGGCACGGCGGGTGCGACAGCATCGATTTCGCGCACGAGGTGAATAGCCTTCCAAGCGTGCTGTCTGGCACCATCACTGGGATGCGTACACCGGATCTGGCGCAGCGGGATGCGCAGGGCAACGTGGTGATCACGCCGACGAAGCACGCCATCACGACCACCTTCTTCACACACTCGGCGGACAAGGACATCATCTTCCTCGCCGGGCACGGAAGTGGAGGGTCGTGGGACGTGTTCAACACCGGTGACATCCTGGCCCAGGCGACACCCTTCGGCTCTCACAGTCCCTTCGTGTTTGCCTCCTCGTGCGCGACCGGGGACTATCCCGGGGGCCTCAGCTTCGCGGAGAGCATGCTGGCCCGTCGAGCGGCGGCCTACCTCGGCGCCGTAGAAAAAGGTGCCTGCTACACGGATGGAACGTGCCCGCACGCGGACACGTTCTTCTCCAACTGGAGTTCCAGTGAGTCCTTTGCCCGCGCGCTGAAACAGGCCAAACGAAAGATTGGCACGAGTTTCTTCGACCGTTGGTGGACCGCCATCTACCATCTCTACGGCGACGCCAAGTTTGGGAGTCTGAGCGGGCTGGGAGGGATGGGCGAGGGGGCAAGGGCTGCCAGCGCCGCCAGCGCGCCGCCTGATTGGGTGCCAATCGACGTGCCGGACTACGCGATCACGGAGACTGACGGCGCCGATCTGGTCGAGATTCCCGGCGGCGACCAGCTGCTGGTCTCGGGGCAGCCCGTGGTTCCCGTCTACCGCATATTCTACGACTTCGGCAAGGAGCACCAGGTGGCTGACGTCCGCTTGGTCCACCGCTCCGAGCCCGTGGCGCTGAACGGGCTGAACGTCCCATCCACGACGGTCGCACTCGCCGGGGTCGGGCAGACCGGCTCTGCGGAGGTCACGCCACACGAGCCATCCTGGTGGCCTGAGCAGCCTTTCGAATGGAGCGTGGAGGAGGGTCCCACGACCACCACGCTTGCCATCACCGTCTACCCCTTCGTGTACGACGCGGTGACGCGGAGAGGGATCTTCTTCCAGCACTACGAGTTTGAGATCGACCATGCCCCCTCCTCCGTGGCAATCACCAGGCTGGAGACGCACCAGCCATCGTACGAGCCCGGCGCGCCAGTCCTTCTCGAATTGGAGCTGCAGAACGAGGGTTCGGCGCACGACGTGACGGTCAGCGGCGTGATCCGCCGGGCGGGAACCGGCGAGGTCGTCGGTGGGCTGGAGCTGCGAACGCTGAAGGTGGTGGAGGGCCCGGCGGCGTACACGCTCGTGTGGGACAGCGCGGGGGCTGCGCCCGGTAGCTACACGACCGTGATCGATCTCTCAGGCGGCGGCGTCCCACTGGATTCTGCACAGGCGACGTTCGAGTTGGGCGAGGGCGCGGCGGAGGTCGTCGGCTTCGACGCCGAGCCAGCGCACGTCGACGTGGGCGAGGGCGTGAACGTGTGGCTGGAGATCAGCAACACGGGCGCAGTGTCTATCACAGGGACGCTGGTCATCCAGGTCCAGGGCCGCGTCGGAGAGCTTGTGGCGCAATTCCAGGAGTCCTTCGCCGGCGTTCCGCCCGAGGGCGGCGCAGTGCTCGAAGCTGTCTGGGAGACGGCGGGCGTGAATCCGGCCGACTTCACGCTGGTGGGCTACGGGCTCTTCGACGGGAAGGCGACGGAGCCGGTTGCCACAACGGTGCGAGTGGGTCGGCGGGTCTATCTGCCGTCGGTGCTCAAGACGCACGCAGGTTGAAGTGACCGACACCTGGGTGGTCAAGCGTGGCGGTGGTGGGTCTTTGTCACCAGCCGCGTGACCGGGCAGCATTGATGATGTCGAAGTGCCGGTCACCTGAGAGTAATGAGGCGGCCGGGTTGATGCAGGCGGGCTTGGCTGATGGCAGCAAAGGAGGATTATGATGGCGAAGGACCTGACAGTAGTCATAGGAGACCGACCCGGCACCCTTGCCGAGTTGGGGGAGGCGCTGGGGGATGCGGACATCAACATCGATGGCTTCTGTGGTCTCTCCTGCGAGGGGAAGGGGATCGTGCACATCCTGGTGGAGGATCCCGATGGAGCGCGGCGGGCGCTCGAGGAGGCCGGCCTGGAGGTCGGCTCCCAGAGGGAGGTGCTGCTGGTCGAGGCTGAGGACCGGCCCGGGATGCTCGGCGAGGTAGGAGGGCGACTCGCCAGCGCTGGCGTGAACATCGTGTTCATCTATAAGGCGACGCAGACCAGTCTGGTCATCGGCGTCGACAACCTGAGGGCGGGCCGCGCCGCGATCGAGTAATCCGCGAACCTGCGCCGGCCCGTCGCCTGGGACGGCGCAGCAGGCGAGGCTCAGCTGCACGTTGTTTTTGCACCGGAGGTGATGCCTATGCAACGAGAAGCTCTTCTGCGGCGCTGGGAGGAAGCGAGCAGGCCGGCCGATCCCTCGTGAACAGTCGTTCGGCCCCAATGATAAGGAGTCGGATCATGGCCAAGTTTCTGGCGGTACACCCGGTGGGCAGTGATGTGACCTTGGAGAGCGCTACGCCCGTAGCCAAAGCGGCCAAGGCCCATTCGACGCTAGACGCCTACTGGGTACGAAGTTGGTACGCACGTGAGGAAGGCAAACTCTACTGCGAATGGGACGCGAAAGACGCTGAGTCCATTCGAGAAGTCCTGGCAGCGGGAGCACCTGACTTCCCCGTGGAGGGCGTCTACGAGTTGGAGATGATGGTCAACTCTGAGGAGTTCAGGGAGTAGAGGCTTCGTACCGCTTCCGGAAGCGAGGCAACGGGCGAGCTCTGGATTCACCTGCGCGGACGCACTAACTGCCCGTTGCCTCTCTTACCTCTTCGTCTTCGAGGACTAGCCCAGAAGGCGGCAGACAGGTCGATGGGCCGCCGCCATCGCCACGACTTGAGTGAGCTGTGTATACCCCCGTCGGACGGCAGCGCGGCCGAGCTAGCCAGTCAATAGGAGGCAGAGATGAATCTCACGCTCACACTCGAGCTACTTCTGAGGACCTTTGAGGCTTACAACCAGGCCATTTGGCCGATGCAGGTCGTCGCCTACG
>JASFVD010000283.1:0-4184 GCA_050050015.1 Anaerolineae bacterium
CTACAAGCCGCAACAGTCTGTGATAGCAGACCATATTTGAGGAGGCGGCTCGGCCACAAGAAGGGACGAGTCGCCTCTCCCATGCGGATCATGCGGCAAACAATGGAGCGCTTCACCATCCCCCGCCTTCTCTAGACCCACCCAACTCCGTGTCGGAGAAGAATCGCTCGACACCCTGGCTGGGCGGCTTGCACACGACATACCCAGCGCGCGGCTGCCAGCCCCCACGAACTTGCTAGCCACACACCCTGTGCTATAGTTGTAAAGGACGATGGGGGAAAGACCCGCGACACGGGAAGCATGGCACCACAACCCCCCCGCCGGACGACATTGTGACGCGCGAAGGCGCTGACGAGGAGGAAGCACATGACTCTCTTAGACAGAGCAGAAAGGGAGCCAGCCACGACCAGGGCTATCACGGCCTTAGTCGTCGCAACGTTGGGCACGATAGGCATCGTCGCGTATGCCTTTCTGGGCCCTCGGGAACTCGGCGGAATGGACATGGCCATGCTGTTCGTCATCGTCGCAATCACGGCATACGGCACGACGGAGAACATCATCCGCGGTCTCCTGACAGCTCTGACAGTCTACTTGTCCACAGCAATAGCAGGAACCTTCTACACCGTGCTAACCCCGTACTCTCGGAGCTTTCTTAACCTGCTGAGCAGGTTCAATCTGAGTAATCCGCCCGTGGGGGCAGTCGACACTTCCGCTCTGGCATTCTCGTTTGCCTTTGCTGCCGTGCTCCTATGGCTCATCCTGGAGGGGCTCTTCCGTGCTGCCCTTCCGGAGACTCATCTTACGTTCCTGGGAGCCCTCGATCGGGTCGGTGGAGCCCTCATCTATCTCGTGATCGGCATCGCGGTCGCTGCGCTGCTGTTCAGCGTCGTCGGCTATGGCGTGGCAGGCCGAGCCGCTCACGACAGCGCTTCCCTCCGCCCCGAATTCAATCAGGTCATGGACCTGGTCCAGCAAGCACAGTCGATCTGGTTTGCCGGACGGCCGCCGGCGGTCTATGCATACGACTGAATGCTTTGTGGACAGGAAACACCTCTCAACCCTAGAGTATCCCAAAATCCTCCGCAGACTGGCAACGCATACCAGCTTCTCCGCTGGCCAAGAGAGAGTTCTCGCTCTGGAACCAGCTACCGAGCCCGCAGAGATTGGACGCCGGCTGGAGACGACGTCTGAGGCGCGTGTTCTCCTCGAGGATAGGCCAGGCACGTCTGTCGGAGGAGCGCACGATGTCCGGCCCCTATTGGCCAACGCAGAGCTGGGCAAGGTTCTTCCCACATCTGATCTGCTCGACGTTCGCGATACGCTCTTGGCAGGACGGAGGCTGCAGCGAACCCTAAGAAACCTGCAGGCCCAATTTCCGCACCTGGCGCACATAGCGGGTCGAGTTCGGCCGTGCGAGGATCTCGCCGAGGAGATAAGCCGCTGTATCGACGAGAATGGAAGCGTGCGCGATGAAGCATCTCAGGATCTTGCCCGTATCCGGCGCGAAGTAAGTATCGCTCACGACCGCATTCAAAGCAAACTAGAGGGGATCATCCACTCATCGCGAAACGCCTCCTACCTGCAGGAGGCAATCATCACGCGGCGAGAGGGCCGCTACGTCATCCCGTTGAAGGCCCAGTACAAGGACAGGATCCCGAGCGTTGTCCACGACCGCTCGGCCTCGGGTGTCACGTTCTTCGTGGAGCCGTTATCCGTGGTTGACCTGAACAACGCCTGGCGCGAGCTCCAGCTGGAAGAGGAGGCAGAGGTCCAACGCATCTTGGCCGCTCTCTCACAGTCAGTCGGCGAGCGACGAGAGGCGATTCGTACGACGGTGGAGGCGCTGGCGGATTTGGACTTGGTCTTCGCGAAGGCTAGATTCGCGGAGGAGATTGACGCATCGGAGCCCGAGATCGTGCCCTTCGCCGACCGGACTGACGATCATCCGGGGTCAACCGCGCGTCTCTTGGGAGCGAGACACCCGCTGCTCGATCCGGAAGAGGTTGTGCCGATCGACGTGGACCTGGACGACGAAACGTACGTGCTGGTCATCACCGGCCCTAACACGGGTGGCAAGACAGTAAGTCTGAAGACCGTCGGGCTGCTGACGTTGATGGCGCAGGCAGGACTCCATATCCCGGTTGAGGCCGGCTCGGCTCTCTCGCCGTTTGAGGGCGTGTATGCCGACATCGGAGATGAGCAATCGATCGAGCAGAGCCTATCTACCTTCTCCTCGCACATGACCAACATCATCTCATTCCTGGAGCAGGCTGACGCGCATAGCTTGGTTCTGTTAGACGAGTTGGGCGCGGGCACAGACCCGGCCGAGGGATCGGCGCTAGCGCGAGCGCTTCTCGAACACTTCCGCAAGCGGGGATCGACGACGTTCGTGGCTACCCACTATCCAGAGCTTAAGAGCTATGCCCAGCTCACCCCGGGAGTGCGCAACGCTTCGGTCGAATTCAACACTGACACGCTGAGCCCAACCTACAAGCTGACTATCGGGCTGCCGGGACGCTCCAATGCCTTGACCATCGCCAGAAGGCTCAATCTGCCTCAGGACATTGTGGAAGAGGCACGCCAGATGGTGTCCGCTGATGACCTTCGCACGCAAGACATGCTGGACGATATCCACCGCCTGCGCGTGAAGACGGCTCGAGAGCGCGAGGAGGCCCACACAGGTCGCGTAGAAGCGGAGAAGACAGCTCGGGAATTGCGGGAACGCCTCGCCTCCATTGAGGACGAGCGACGACAGATTGTGCAGGAGGCCCGCAGGGAGGCCGAGGAGACGCTGGACACTCTCCAGTCCGAGGTACGCCAACTGCGGAACCGCTTGAGGGCCGCTGGCGAGCCTCTGAAGGCCATCGGTGCCGTAGAGGAAAAGCTGGCTTCTTTGGAAGCGCAGATGCCCAAGGAAGACTCCCGTAGGCCCCCATCCTCGCCTGAGGCGAGCGAACGCGTGCAGGAGATGGTCCATGGCACGATCGATGTCGGTGACACCGTGTGGGTACGTGCCCTGAAGTCGAAAGGCGAGGTTCTGAAGATAGAGGACGGAGAAGCGGATGTGCAAGTTGGCCGGGTCCGCACACAGGTGAATCTCTCCGAGCTGGAGCCGAGCGAGGAAGAGCAGGCGGAGCCTGCTCCCGAGCGTGTCCAGGTGAGCGCAGCCCCCGCCTCGTCGCCCGGAAGGAGCATTGACGTGCGAGGCCGCACCGTCGACGAGACTTTGAGGGAGCTGGATCGCTACCTGGATCAGGCCATGCGCGCTGGGCTGCCCGAGGCGAGGATCATCCACGGCAAAGGCACGGGAGCGCTACGACGCGCCGTGCGCGAATTCGTAGGTGACCACCCACTGGTCAGCGACTACAAGGAAGCTGACTACAGGGACGGCGGTGAAGGAGTCACCGTCGTGGACCTGGTGAAACGCTAGTCCTCACCCGCGGCCTCGCACGACTCCCACTCACCGAGCCAAAACTAGTCTGCCATCTGCCTACCGCGCATTGCGTAGGGCCAGCCCAGTACCGGCGCCAAGTTCCCCACACGTGGATACTTCGGTCGGCGCCAGGCCTGTAGCGGTGGAGCGTCCCGCGCAAGCCTGCACGGGAAGGATGCCTAGTGGGAAGATAGGGTTTGGCAACAACTCGCCGTGTGCCACAGTTCGCCGCTATGATAGGCCAGCCGTCAACTCACGAGCGGTTGTTGCGCCAGTCCCGCTGGGGCACAATGCATCCTCAGCCTTTGACCCCGTCGGCCGGCGCCCCGGCCCCACGGCCAACACATCAGGCGCGCAGTGTGTGGTATATTGGGCTCGACAGCAGGCGTGGGCCAGATTGGGGTGCCCTGCCGCCGCCCCTCTGGTCGCACGCGGAAGGAAGCCGACAAACTCGACCTTCACCCGGTGAGGCTGGACTCGCCACCTGCCGCTGCCCGGTTACATCCGATCAAGCCGAGGGCCAGCTGGGAGGAGAGCGGCATGAATCCAAGAGTCCATCCGCATGTGCTGCTGGCCCTGGTCTGCATCCTAGCGGCCTGCGCCAGCCGCGCTCCGACCGCTGGCCCGCCAGCGTCACCGACCGCCAAGGCTGCATCGACGAAGACGTCCAGCCCTCTGCGAGCGACTGCGTCAGCTCTCACGTCCACGATCGCGATTCCTCAATCGCCGACCGCCTGGCCGACCTCGACCA
>JASFVD010000284.1:0-4173 GCA_050050015.1 Anaerolineae bacterium
CGCGGCGTTCGCTTGTTGCAGGTAGTGATCCCATTCATGGTGGCCGAACCTGTTCCCAAGTATACCATCCCAGGCCTACTTGTCAAACCAGCGGCGCATCCATAGCAGGGCGCACTTCATCCAACAGCCAGCAAACTTGGCTCCGGAATGGCTCCTTTCTCAACGACACACCATCGTCATGATGGGCACCGCCGCACTATCCGCCTCCCCGCACCTGACTCGGCCGTAACCACGAGGACGGCGTCTGCCATTATTCAGACGAGTACTCCAGCCGGTCACTGCTCGCCAGCCCCAGCTGACCAAGAAGCTGCTTGCCGAGTTCAACAGCCCCGACGACATCCTCGGCATAGCCATCGGCCCCGATCGCGTCGGCCCAGTCCTGGGTCACTGGTGCCCCGCCGACTATCACCTTGATCTGATCGCGAATCCCTGCCTCCTCCACAGCCTCGATGACCTCCCGTTGAGCCGTCATAGTGGTGGTGAGGAGAGCGGACAAGCCTAGCAGGTGCGCCTGCGTTTCCTTCACCTTGTCAACGAAGGTGGCAACAGGCACATCAACACCCACATCGTACACCCGGAAACCGCTCGCCGACATCATCGTTGCCACGAGCGATTTGCCTATCTCGTGAATGTCCCCTTCCACGGTGCCGATCACCATCGTTCCGGCCGACTCAGTGACTTGCTCACGGGCAGCCAGCTCCGGCTCCAAGAGCTCCATAGCCCGTTGCATCGCATTGGCGGCAATGACCAACTGGGGCAGGAAGTACTCGCCCATCTGAAACTTCTCTCCCACGATCTCCATGCCCGGCACCAGTCCCTCGTTGATGATCGTGAGCGGCTCCACGCCTCTGTCCATGGCTTCCTGCGTCAGCGTCGCCGTCATGGCTGGTTCACACTCCACCAGACTGCGGGTGATCTCAGTCAGGACTTCGTTTGACATTGTTCTTCCCCTCGCCTAGTGCTGCGGCAGCGGCGGCAACTCGTCCATGCCGAAGGTCTGCGCCGCGCTAAGAGTTATCGCCCGCAGTTCACTGCACAGATCCTCCGAGATGGAGGATGGTTCATAGCTGGCCAACAGTTCATTTGCGCGCTCGCGCGCTCGCTGCCAGGCGGTCTTGCTGCCTTTCTTCCTCCACGCCTCCAGAGAGCCTCGATCAATCACGCTGGAGGGGATGTACTGCTCCTTGCTGAACCACTTAGCCGTGTGAAGCTGTCCCAGATAGTCTGCCCGATGCCCTAGCTTGCGCATCAAGTCCAGTGCCATGGGTTCATCACGAGCCTCCACGCCAGCGAGGAGCCGCTTGGCCATGCCGATGATCTCGGCATCGATCACCAGTTTCTCGTAGCTCTGACAGCTCTCGAAATCCATCATCCCCGCGCCGGAGACCATGTTCACACCAGCGAGGGCAGCCATTAGCGTCCCTCCGGACGACTCCAGCCCACACTGCGCGTCCACAACCTTGGCATCGCTCATCCCCAAGTAGGCATGTGTCGGCATGTCCAGGGCCTTACCAACCTCCGTGTAGGAGACATCAATCATCCACGTGCCAATGGCTCCCATTGGCGTCGTGCCTTCCCGCATGTCAAAGGCTGCCGGGGAGCCACCCCAGACAATGGGCGCGCCAGCGTTAGCCAGTTGGCAGATCGTCACACCGCTCATGCACTCCGCTGTGTGCTGCACGACAGCGCCCGCTATCGTCACCGGAGCTGTGGCGCCGGCCAGCGGCATGGAAACCAGCTGTGACGGAATGTCGTGACGCGCGCAGTCTATCATGTTCTGACACGTAAGGTCGCTCCAGAGCAAAGGGGGCGACGGGCAGACATCGAAGATGGCTATGGGTCGCTCAGCCAGTGCGCGCTCTCCGCCAGCTACCGCCACGAGCATCTCCTTCATCGTCCACCAGGTGTCTTTACGGAACGCACCGGTGACTATCGGTTTCCGCATGGTGATCAGTGCCAGATAGAGACGATAGAGGTCGCCTATCTCCTCCGCCACATCGGTACAGATGAGAGCCGTACTCTGGGCATCAAGCTGAGGTAGCGTCTCGACCAGTTTCACGAACTTGACGAAGTCGGCGGTGACCGGCGCACGCTGTTGCTCCGTGTCGCTGTCCAGGATGGTGATGGCTGCCGACCCAGGGTCAAACTGCACACTGTCCCCACCGTAGTGAACCACCGATTCGCCCTCGAGGTCGTGCAGGTGAAACTCCGACGGGGCCGTCTGCAGTGCCTGCTCCACGATACCCTGCGGGATGTAGGCGATCTGAGATTCGAAGTCTACATTGGCGCCTGCGTCGGCGAGCAGGTCGAGCCCTTCTCTGTTGTGGACCCGCACGCCTGGGTCCATGAGTAACTCAAACCCTTCGGCGATGATCCTCTCGATCAGGTCATCGCTCAGAACCCTAAACCGTGGTCGCATCCATCTGTCTCCTTCCTAGGTTCTTCAGCCATATCGTATTCAGTCGCGTTGGGAGGGTGTCCTGCTTGTGACTGCCGCCGATCCCTTGGCCCCACTGAACCGGTGAGTAGGCCCGCAGTGTCCGGAGAGCCCTCGCCAGCGGCGAGGCACTGTGTCTCGGTCCGAACGTGCGCGATGCACCCTAGTCGCGCATGAGCCGTTCAGGCTACTCTCTCCGGTCTTGAGCCCTATCAACTCGCTACAATAGCACAAACCCCGAGACACCAGCACCGACCGCAACTGGTCACGACCAGTCGTTCCCTGTCCATCACCCACTGTCTGACTCTACCGTGCGCACCTCCTGGCAAGGTCCAGGGCTTCTTGCTGTGTCGAAACCTCGCCCGCCGCCACGGCCTCCCGGAGAAGATCGAGCAACCGACCAATCTCGGGCCCTGGTTCCAGCTCGAGGACCCGCATCAGATCGTGTCCATCGACTGGCAACTCCGGATTCACCAGTTGCTCCGGCTCTTCGAAGTAATGATACAACAGCAGCTCGGCCACATTGAGACGCCTAGCCCACCGCTCCTCTCGCAGACTGGGGCCCCACGTCGCCAGGTGATCGGCCAGGCTCAGTAGTACAGTTTCGACGCCAACGTCGTCGGTGGCTCGGAAGTAACGATACATGGCCCGTCGCGTCACTCTCTCACCGCGAGCCAGGTGAGCAGGGCGCAGATGCGCCTCCACCAGCGTGCGAACTCGACTCACCTCGTCGCGGCTGAAGCGTAGGGCACGCATGCGCGAACCTGCCTTCGCCGCTCCCACTGATTCATGCCCGTAGAAGTGAATACGGTCCTCACTATCGGACGAACGCGTCTGGGGTTTTCCGATGTCGTGGAGCAGAGCTCCCAGCTTGAGCATCAACAGCCGATCCCGATGGTCACATACACGCGCCGCGAGACGACTTGCGATGGGACCGCCGAACTGTCCAATGCGCCGCTCCAGCTCACCCCACGCGGCCGAAGGAACAGCCGTCGGGGCTCCAGCGTCAGCCCACTCGGTCCTCTCCGTCACCGTGGCGACGACATGCCCCACGGTCTCTAGGACACGCAGTGTGTGCTGCCAAACGTCGAACCGGTGCGGATGCGACTGTGATACGGCCTTCAGCTCCTCCACTTCTGGCACGATATGCACCAGCAGGCGGAGATCGTCGAGCCGCGACACAAAACGCGAAGTGCGTGAGATAGCCAGACCTCGGACGAACTCGTCCCTCAACCTCTCCATCGCCGGATGAACCACAAGCGATGCAGCCTGTCGAATCCAGGCCTCGGTGTGAGTTTCGATCTCGAAGCCGAGCTCGGCCTCCAGACGTGGCGCCCGAACGAGGCGCACCGGATCATCGGTGAAAGCATGGGGTTGTGTAGCGCGGATCAGGCTTCCCCTCAGGTCAGCCTGGCCTCCCAGCGGGTCGAACAACTCACGCGTGTCGTCCACGGCCATGGCGTTGATCGTGAAGTCACGCGCCGACAGGTCGGCCTTCAAGCTGTGTCCGCGCAAGAGTGCGAAGTCGAGCTCCGTGCGCTCATTCCTATCCTTCTCGAGCAACACCCGGGCGGTTCCCCGCTCCTCATCAAGG
The DNA here is from genome assembly GCA_050050015.1 of Anaerolineae bacterium. Classification (GTDB taxonomy): domain Bacteria; phylum Chloroflexota; class Anaerolineae; order B4-G1; family B4-G1; genus SKLM01. Next base: position 4,032 of record JASFVD010000284.1, read on the forward strand.
GGGAAGTAGAACCCATCTAGGACATCGCCGACCGCCTTGGCCAGAGTCATGGCATCGCGATCTACCGCAAAGTCCCAGTCGTGCACTGGCCTCCCCAACAAGAGATCACGCACGGCACCACCCACAAGCCACAGACAGACGC
>JASFVD010000285.1:0-4168 GCA_050050015.1 Anaerolineae bacterium
CGACTATGGGCTGTTCGAGGCCTACCGACTGGACGACTCTGACGTGGCAGTAGTGGTTGCCAACTCGACGGCTGGCACGACCAAGACCGTCGTCGATCAGCTGCGAGATGAGGGACTCAAGGTTGGTATGCTGAAGATCCGGCTCTTCCGTCCCTTCCCGGCCGAAGAAATGGCGCAAGCATTGAGCCATCTCGAGGCGGTAGCGGTGATGGATCGTTCCGTCTCCTTTGGTGCCATGGATAACGCCGGACCCCTGTACCTTGAGCTGATGGCAGCCCTGACAGCCTACGGCGTACAGATGCCCGTGACTGACTACATCTACGGTCTTGGCGGCCGAGACATCCTGCCCCGCGAGATCGAGCGGGTCTTCCGGGAAGCTCTCGACGTGGCGGAGACCGGCGAGGTGGAGCGCAAGGTGACGTACTTGAGCGTGCGAGAGTGAGGAGTCTACGATGGCGACGAGATTGGCACCTAAAGAACTAGCGAAACAACCGGAGCGCCTCGCACCTGGGCATCGACTCTGTGCAGGCTGTGGCGCTTCGATCATTGTGCGACAGATGCTGGCGGCGATCGACGAGCCCGTGGTCCTGGCTAATGCGACGGGCTGCCTTGAGGTGGCCACCACCATCTATCCCTACACGGCTTGGCGCGTACCCTGGATTCACAACGCCTTTGAGAACGCGGCTTCGACCATAAGCGGCGTGGAGGCGGCATACCGATCGATGGTGCGCCAGGGAAAGATAGAGGACCAGGACGTCAAGTTCATCGCCTTTGGCGGTGACGGTGGGACCTACGACATTGGACTGCAGGCCCTTTCCGGTGCTGCCGAGCGCGGGCATCAGTTTCTGTACGTCTGCTACGACAACGGGGCGTACATGAACACCGGTATCCAGCGATCCAGTGCCACGCCGTTCGGAGCGCACACGACCACCTCACCTGCCGGCAAGGTTGTTCCTGGCAAGAAGCAGTTCCGTAAGGATCTGACCAAGATAATGGCGGCCCACGACATTCCCTACGCGGCGCAGGCTGCTCCCAGCCGATGGCGCGATCTGATGGAGAAGACGCGTAAGGCAGTGAGCGCTAAGGGGCCGGCGTTCATCAACGTGCTTTCTTCGTGTAACCGAGGCTGGAGGCACGGCACGGACGAGACCATCGAGGTGACCCAGTTGGCAGTGGATACCTGCTACTGGCCGCTCTACGAGGTTGAGGACGGGGAGTGGCGCTTGACGTACAAGCCGCGGGAGAAGCTACCAGTAGAGAAGTGGCTGGAGCGTCAGGGCCGATTCCGCCACCTGTTCAAGCCACAGAACCGACACATGATCGACCGGATGCAGGCGGAGGTCGATCGGCGCTGGGAGGAACTTCTGGAGCGCTGCGGAGAAGCCTAGTTGCTGATTGCCGCGCTTTTGACGCCCCGTGGCTTCCATGCCACGGGGCTCTTTTATTGATCGTCGTCGCCGACTGTCACCTTCCAGATTAGATGATGACTCGACGCGGCTCCGCTGGTCTCGAAGAATCGACGCGCATGTCCATGGGGCGGATTGTGAGCGCCTGGTGGCCACTTGCCTTGAGCTGGCTGCTCATGGCCGCCGAAGGGCCCACGTTGAGCGCCGTCGCGGCCCGGTTGCCCAACCCGGAGGTCAACCTGGCGGCATTCGGCGGCGTGGTCTATCCCTTGGCGCTCATCATCGAGGCGCCAATCATCATGCTCCTCTCTGCCTCCACGGCGCTGAGCAAGGACTGGGATTCCTACCGTAAGCTGCGGCGATTCACCATGGTGATGGGAGCGATCCTAACCGGCGTGCACGTGCTGGTGGCCTTCACTCCGCTCTATGACGTGGTTGTGGTCCAGCTGATCGGTCCTCCCGCGGCAATCGTGGAGCCGGCCCGGCTCGGGTTGATGATCATGGTCCCGTGGTCGTGGGCCATCGGCTACAGGCGCTTCAAGCAGGGTGTCCTGATTCGCTTTGGTCACTCGAGAGCCGTCGGGCTCGGTACGCTGGTGCGGCTCAGTGCGGATGGCCTGGTGCTTGCCGCAGGATACTTGATCGGGACGATTCCAGGCACCGCGGTCGCTGCCTCGGCGCTGGCTGTCGGTGTCTTGAGTGAGGCGATATTTGCAGGATTGCGTGCCAGGAGCGTCATCCAGAGCCAGTTGATGGAGGCTCCTCCCGTCGAAGACCGACTGACCCTGCGGGGCTTCATCGACTTCTACACGCCGCTCGCTATGACGTCCTTGCTTCGTCTACTTGCGGAGCCGTTCAGCAGCGCTGCCCTGAGCCGCATGCCGAGGGCCCTAGATTCACTGGCGGTCTGGTCGATCGTCTCCGGGTTCATCTTTCTCCTCCGAAGCTTCGGGATGGCATACAGTGAGGTGGTCATCGCCCTACTCGACGAGCTCCGGTCGTCGCACAACCTCCGTCGCTTCATGATGATCTTGACCGTGGTCGTGACTGCTCTTCTACTGATTGTGGCGGCGACGCCTCTGTCCATGGTCTGGTTCGAGCGCGTCACAGGGCTGCGAACCGAGTTGGCCGTGTTCTCGAGGCGGGCTCTCTGGGTCGCGCTGCTGATGCCCGGGGTGAACGTGTTGCAGAGCTGGTACCAGGGTCTGCTGGTGTACAGCCGGCGGACGCGAGCCGTCACCGAGGCAGTGGCTGTCTACCTGGTTGTGAGTAGCGCTCTTCTCTTGGGAGGCGTCCTATGGAACGGGCTTGCCGGGCTATACGTTGCCCTGGCAGCTATTGGTACAGGGAGGTTGATCCAGACCGTCTGGCTCTGGCTTCGCAGCCGGCCCGTGATGGAGTCCGTGGAGGAACGCGACGAGAACGCCGCCAGATTGCAGGCGGCAGACATCTGTGCGCGATGAACGGTCGTCACTAGGGTTTGAAGGAGGTGGAACTGTGAGCGATCTTGAGAGGACTGTCCTAAAGTCCTGGAGCGCAACTTGAACAGCATCTGGGATGGCGATGTCGAAGCCTATTGTGCTACCACAGCGGAAGATGTCTCTTTCTACGAGTGGTATATCTCTCCCCAGCGCATCGATGGCCTCGACTTCCACGTGCGGGAGTTGCGTGTCCATCGGGACGTCGTCAGCGGTCGCGGCGCGGCGCACGTCGAACACGAGATTCTGCAGCCGCGGGTGCAGATCTACGACACGACCGCCGTGGTTACGTATACCCTTTTGCTCCGGGCGGTGGGCGACGAGGGGATCACGCACCGGTCTCACAACGAGACTCGGGTCTTTCACAATTTCGGGACAGAGGATGAGCCCACGTGGAAGCTGGTCCACTGTCATAAGTCGCCCATCGCCACCGCCGAGAGCATGCAGGTCTTGCGATCCTAGCGGCTTTCCGTCTGGGCTTGGACCGCGATCTACGGAAAGGGCGCGCCGACCCGTCGTGTTGTAGGCGGCGAACCTTGGCCCGGGGGTCGTGGAGTGGCACGATTGTGTTTGGGGTGGGGGTCTTCGTAGTGGGAGGCCCCTGGGAAAGAGCAGGGGCTGAGGGCGATGGCACTATATGACACCGCGACGAGAGCCGTCGCGGTGGTCTTGGCGGGTTCAAGCGCGTGGGGCGAACCTTCTGCGCTACTCCCCGTAGCGCTCGTAGATCTCGCGCCTCACCGGGCACGAGCAGATGTGGGAATACCCAAAGGTCACGTCGTACGGACAGTAGGTCTGAGCATTCCTCTCCACGAAGAGCACCTGACCAACGCAATCCCGGACCTGGCAGATGTGGTGTCCGTCGCGCGCTAGACAGGCGAAACTTCGCCAGCACTTCTCGGTTTCTTGTCGGGTCTTTTCACTTACGTCGAACTTCACTCTCGGTATCACTCCTCGCACTGAGACCGCAGCGGGATCTCTGTCCTCACGTGACATCTTTCATCGCCTCCAGTAGAAGTATACCATGCGCGGATGCACTTGTATGTAGTAGAAGTTAGATAGTCTTGTGGCGCAAGTTAGATGTTTTTTGTGGCGAAAGTTAGATCGTGGTGATCAGGCGGCGGACTGATAGTCGATGGCGGCGGGCCCGGCGCAAAGCGAAGCTCTGTGGAAAACCCAGACTTCCTTGATCTCAACCGCCCTTGAACAATGGTGCTTGACAGTCTTTGATTGAAAACGTGCGAATTAGCTTACGTTCGTGCAAGAAACTGAGTTTTCCTGTTG
>JASFVD010000286.1:0-4167 GCA_050050015.1 Anaerolineae bacterium
AGGCGACATCGTCCAGGCTGGCTGCAGCGGCGGTCAGCGGAAGCGTCCCTGTGTTGAACGGAAGGACTGTGTGCAGAAGGTACTCGATCACCTCAGGAGTTGCGATGCCGTAGCCTGCGCGGAGGTTGGCGAGCCCTGAACTCTTGGAGAAGCTGCGGACCACGATCACGTTTCGGCCCTGGCGTACGTACTGCAGCGTATCCGCGTAGTCTGGGTCCGTCACGAAGTCACAGTAGGCCTCGTCGAAAACCGCCACAACGTGGTCGGGAAGCTGCTCCATGAGCTGATCGGCCTCAGTCTGTGATAAGATGAGGCCGGTCGGGTTGTTGGGTGAGCATAGCCAGACGATGCGTGTCTCGGGCGTCACGGCATCGACCATCGCTGACAGATCGAGGTGGTAGTCAGGCCGGGCGCTCACCTGGATAGGCCTACCGCCGTACATCGTAGTCAAGAGGGCGTAGAGCGGGAACGTCGGTTGGCCCACAATGGCTTCTCCGCCGTCGAAGATGAATGCCTGAGCGACCATACGGAGCACGTCAGTTGCACCGTTGCCGACAATAATATGCCTCTCAGTCAGACCGCGATCATGATGGGCGACCAGCCTGCGGCGGAGCACCAGTTCTGCGATGCCGGGGTAGCAGTGCGTCTCCGACAGCGCTTCGTAGAGCGCGGCAATCGCCATCGGACTCGGCCCCAGTGGACTCTCGTTTGAACACAGCTTGAGCACCTCGACCAGCCCCAATTCCTCGGAGACCTGCTCGGCGCTCTTGCCGGCAATATAGAGAGGAACCGACAGCAATTGAGGATTCAGTCTAACGCCGTTCAAGTGTTCGATTTGGTACCCCCTTCCGAGGGCAAGCGGCCGTGAGCGCGCACCGAGCCGCGACCAGCACGATAGCCTGCCTCGAGAGCTCGAAGGTTCAGGTCGTTTGCGCGTCGTGCGAGGCGTGTGACCGTCTGCCGCAACACGTCGACCGGGAGGGGCACCGACGGGTGCGCAGCCGCGAAGCCAATCAGTGCTACATTGGCTACCTTGGCTGAACCGAGATCCACTGCCATACGGCTCGCTTCCAGCGAAAGGACCCGGATCCCAAGCCGTTCCAGGTGGTTCCCGACCTCCGGTTGCAGGCCGCCGGCCGCGTCCATGAAAGCGATTCCGCCAGGCCGTAAGAACACCAGATTGCGGACGGCCTCGTTGGGCTCCATAGCCAATAGCAGGTCCGCCGTGCCGCGTCGGATGAGAGGGGCCTCGCATCCTCCAATCCTTAGGTGCGACACGATTGAGCCGCCGCGCTGGCTCATGCCGTGAACCTCGGAGGCCATCACACTGAGTCCCATCGCGACGGCCGTCTGCGCAAGTAGCCGTGTGGCGAACACGATGCCCTGCCCGCCGAGGCCGGCGAGGATGAGTTTGAGCTCCGTGTCACCTCTGGATAGCGTCTGTTCGACGTTCATCATCCTGGCCCCTCTGGCTCGGTCTCTTGCAAGACGATGAATCCCTTCGGACAGGCGTGGACGCATTGTCCGCAGTCCACGCAGAGCGTGCAGTCGATGTCCACTCGTGTGGCGTCTGATCGCAGGACGAGGGCCGGGCACCCAAAGGCTTCCAGGCAGTAGCGGCAACCATCGCACCCGTCCGTGACGCTCACCGGCCTGCTATCCTCGCGGAGGGGCGCTGGATCCCAGAGGACGCAAGGGCGATCTGCGATCACCACGGCTACGCCCCCGTCGGATGCTTGCGAGTGATCGTGCGCTGCGCGCAGGATACTCCGGAAGGCCTCCTGACTGTACGGATCGGCGACCTCGACGAAGGTGACCCCGCAAGCGCGAGCCAGGTCGGCAATCGATACGGGCCGACCAGCAGGAGCCTCGGTCGAAACCTGGCTTGCCGCCGTGGGCTGGAAGCCGGTCATAGCCGTGGTATGGTTGTCCATGATGATGAGCACGAAGCGCGCCCCGGCATGGACTGCCTCGATGAGAGCCTCGACTCCCGAGTGCAAGAAGGTGGAGTCGCCGATGGTTGCCACGATGGGCCGCGTGTCCCCCACTAGCATGTTGGCATGATAGAACCCGGTGGCCATGCTCACCGAAGCACCCATGTCCACGCACGTGTCTACGGCGCCCAGATTGATGCCCAGAGTGTAGCAGCCGATGTCACTCGGGTAGATGGCTTGGGAGCCAAACTCCCGCTTGAGTGCAAAGAAGGCCGACCGGTGCCCGCAGCCTGGGCACAACCGCGGCTTGTGCGCCGGCAAGGGCAGTGAGTCAATCATGGCACGCAACTCGGGGTCGTCTTGGGGCAGCGACACCTTGTAGCCTGCTTCGCCAAGGACCGTGGCAAGAACCGCCGAGACTGCTTCCGGTGTGAGTTCGCCGGCAACGGGGACCGTGCCATCCAACCTGCCGCGAACGCTGCTCCGGTTAGGTACTTGCAGCTCGATGCAGGCGTCTGGTTCCTCCAGTACGAGGACAGTCTCGACACCTTGCATGAATTCCTCCACCAGACCTCGTGGCATCGGATAGGGGGTTCCGATCTTCAACATGGCCACTGTCACGCCTAGTTCCTCGAGCGACTGCCGCGCGGTATGGAATGCTACGCCTGAAGCGATGACTCCAACCGGGCCAGGCGCATCCCGGTTCAAGACGTAGTTGAGCGGCGAAGTGCCAAACTCCTCCTCGATCTGACACAGCTTCTCCGCGAGTTCAGCGTGCAACTGATAACGCATCCTGGGAGTGGCTGCCCAGCGCTGAGGATCCTTGCTGAACTTGAAGACGGGGATTGGCACGTCGGGCGGCGGGTCGTCGTCTAGGGTCAGGCTCTGACGAGCGTGGCACAACCGTGTCGTTGGCCGCAGGATGACGGGAAGCGCGTACTGTTCTGAAAGGGCCATGGCTGGTTCGACCATTGCCCTCGCCTCGGATGGGGTTGCTGGATCGAACACTGGCACCTTGGCACTCAGCGCCATCAGCCGAGAGTCTTGCTCGGTCTGAGACGAGTGGGGCCCAGGGTCGTCCGCCGGGATGACCAAGAACCCACCTTTGACGCCAAGGTAGGCCGCGCTGAACAATGGGTCTGCAGCCACATTCAAGCCAACCTGCTTCATAGCCACGGCGGCCCTCAGACCAGTCCAACTGGCCGCCAGAGCGATCTCGAAGGCAACCTTCTCGTTGATCGTCCATTTGGCGCATACCTGACGAGCGAGACGGCGCTTGTACTTCACCACACTGGATAGAATCTCAGAACTTGGCGTGCCAGGGTAGGACGTGACGACCCGGCATCCTTGTTCCACCAGGCCCAAAGCAATGGCCTCATTCCCCAAGAGCACCTCGAAACCCATCGCGATGTCAGTCCCCCCGCCTGTCGGCCGTCTGTCTGCTCAGCCTCGAATGGGCCCCCCGACAGACCGTGCAATCTTCGAGTGCGCCCGCGACCGCGCCCTGGGGACCTGTGGATAACTGGGCATCTCGCGCTATCAGCGGCAGGAACAGGGAGTACGGCGTAACGAGGACCGTCTCTCTGGCGGTGGCTGAGGTACCCGGCTCAAACGCCGAGGTGGCCGTGATTGTCGCAGTGTGCCAGGTCGGACTCACAATGCCCGCTGGGACGGTGAGCGTGATGACCACAGAGTGGGTATCCCAGGCTGCTACGGTGGCACTGAGCGGCGTGTGAGCTTCTAGCCAGGATGAGGCTACAGCGATGGTAAACGTATCTGTATAGCTTCCCGTATTGGTCAGGTGACGGGTCAGGGTCAGGTGGTGGCCCGGCCTCGCGTCTATGGTGCGGTCTGGCCCCAGCGCCACGCCGGGGACCCGGCGCACGACCGTCTCGTCGCGGATTGCCCTGGAGACAGAGGTGTTAAGGCCTGAGGTGGCCGTGACCGTCGTGGTGTCCACAGTGCCGCTGATGGCGTCGCCGGGGACGGTGGGGGTGACCGCAACCGAAGCCATGCCACGTGCCGGCAGAGTGACGCTGAGAGGGCTGTACTGGAGGGCCCAGCCCTGGTCACTGACGGCAGCGACGTCAAAGGTGTCAGTGAAGTTGCCGGTGTTCGTCAGCGTGTGTGTGAAGACGACTGAGGTGCCAGGGTCAGCGCTGGTAGCGTGATCCGGTGCCAGAGAGAGGCCGATGGTCAGCCCCACAGTGATCGTATCCTCGACCGAGTCAGA
>JASFVD010000287.1:0-4150 GCA_050050015.1 Anaerolineae bacterium
CGCAGACATCCCTTTGTCCGACACGTCCGCCATGACCAACCCCACGCGCTTGCCGCCCAGCGGGATGACGTCGTAGAAATCCCCGCCCACCCACCGAGCGGGCCGGTTGCGGGCGGCGCAGTTCAGCCCAGGTAGATCAGGGAACTCCTGGGGGAGGATGCTCTGTTGGAGATCCCGGGCCAGTTCCAGCTCGTGCTCCAGCCTCTCTCTCTCCACGAGAGCGGCCTGGGCGTCCTGCAGTTCGCGGTAGGCTCGCGCGAGCTCCACGTTCTTCCGCTTCAGGTCGGAGATCATCTGCAGGTCTGCCTCCCGCAGCCGCGCGCTCAGCACCCTGACAGCTTCATACAGGATCATAGGCCGCCGGGCCAGGACGGAGCGCAAGTCCTTCTCGGAGAACTCCAGCAGATGCGTCGGCTCCAAGGCCCTAACGGTGGCGAAGCGAGTATCGTGCTCAATCATTCCCATCTCGCCAAAGAAATCCCCTGGGCCGCGCTGGGCGAGCAAGACCTCGTCGGCCTCGCCTCCTCTCACCACTTCCACTCGCCCCTCGACGATAAGATACAGCTCGCTACCGCTAGAGCCCTCGTGGAGAATGACCTTCCCCCGCTCGAAGCGTCTCTCTGACGCCACGTCCGCGAGTCGCTCCAGCACGTCGGCTGGGGCATCCCTCAGGAAGGGCAGATCACGCAGGGCACGGAGATCTACAGGCGTCATTGGATCCTCCTCAACCGGAGGGACAAAGTCCCAGTCTGAGATGCTGTCGCACGTGTATGGTCCCTTCTTCGACGTCATTCACGGCGCTCAGCGTCCGGTTCGGCCCGCTGCTCCGCGCGTGGGCGACAAGCCCAGGCCCAGGGCGTGCATCGCCACTCCGCCACATTGTGGATAGTCAATTCCATTACATCGGGCTCGAGCCATCCGCCGGGGGCGGGCGGACGGCTCCTGCTGAACATCACCACGCCCTTCCCAGGAACTAGGGCATGCCGTCGTGCGCCGCCGCCGCAATCTGCTTGTCCTTGTAGTACAGTTCGACTTCCTCCCCGTTTGGGTTCAATTCGTACTCCGGGTACGTCGCTTTGATCTTCTTCACCCAGCCTTCAAGCTCCCCCGCCCTCTGCCTTACGGCAGCAATCACGGTCTCGCCGTCAGCCATCACTGCGGCCCAGCGGCAGCCCAGGACCAGGAACTCCTCGCCTTCTTCATACTCCCACTCCGCGGAAAGATCCCGAGCGAACTCACTTGGCTCTCCATGTCTGACGCGGAACCTGACCAGGCCCAGGTCATACATCTGACGCATCTCTTCCATGAGCGCAGCACACCGGTCCATAGCTTTCACCTCCTTATCCGCTGTCGATGATCGTGCTCGACAGCCCTGCCTCCTGGTCTGGCGGGGACCCTGCATCCTCGTGCCGGCATCCCAGCCGCTCCAGGTGCCTGTCCACCTCGGCAACGTATCCGCGGGCCTTCATCTGCCGGAACAGCGACAGCGCCGCGAGTAGCTGCTTGCAGGCGCGCCCCCTGTCGCCCTCCCGTTCGCGGCTCCCGAGCGCCCTGCCCAGGCTCAGGTGAGTCTTGGCGACTTCGCCCAAGAGGTGCGCGCGTTCCAGATGACGCAAGCTTTTCTCAAGGTGCGTCACCGCACCATTCCACTCGCCCTGGAGAGCGCCAAGATGCCCCAGGCACGCGTGCATTGGACCGAGGAATGCGTCCGACGGTCCTGCGCCCGCCGCTTCCCGAGCCTTGCGGATGCAGTCCCGGGCTTCATGGTATCTTCCCTCGTTCGCACACAGACACGCCAGGTCAAGATGAAGACGCGGAGCGAACTGAAGCTGCTCGGTCTCTTTCATCAGTTGCTGGGCCGTCGTCAAGTGCTGTCGCGCCTCGTCCAGTCGATTCACCATCTGGTAGGCCACGCCGAGGACCCGATGGGTGTCCAGGATTCTGCTCTTGACGCCCGACTCCACGGCCACGGACAGGGCCCGCTCCAGGGAGGCGATGGCTTCCTCCCACCTGCCCTGATCGAGGAACAACTCCGCCGTGGTCTGGAGCAGCAGCGCTTCGTCCCTGGTGTCCCCAATGCGACGGGCGACGTCGAGGCCTTCCTCGAGCCTCGCCAATGCTCGATCCACCTCGCCGAGCAATCGGCAACTGTCACCCACGTTGTTGCAGGCTTGCACCATGCGCGGCAAATCCCCCACCTGACGATAGAGCTCCAGGCTCCGCTCATCGTGCCGACAGGCGGTCCGTAGGTCCCCCTGATGAAGAGCAATGATGCCCATCACCCTGTAGGCATCGGCCAGCCCCCTGCGGTCATCGATCCGGCGCGCAATCTCCAGACCCTGATGAGCATGCGTCGCTGCCTCCTCCACCTGGTGTTTCTGCGCCAGCAAGTAGGCAAGCCCGTAGTGGATGCGACCGGCCTCGGACAGCGTGCCTGAGGTCGACAGGCTGGCAAGCGCCATCTCGTAGTACTCACGGGCGAGGGACAGCTCCCCCCGTACCAGATGGACCGTCGCCATCTTTCGGGCCGCCCGAGCCGCATCGCCTCCGGATGTGGCGAGCTCCTTGAATGCTGTGTACTGGTCGAGCGCCTCGTCTAACCTCGACAGGTTCTCCATGTACACGTCTCCCAGACGCTCGTGCATGCGGTCTCTTCCTAGCGGCAGCTCTCCTACATCCCGGTCGCCGGCGTTGGCGAGAGCCGACTGGTAATACTCCACGGCCTCGAGACTGGCGCCCATCCGGCGAGCCCGCTCACCTGCCTGGAATAGATACCAGATCGTCTTCTCCACGTCCTGACACCGCTCCCAATGGTAGGCCAGAAGCTCTGGCTGCTCGCTGATGCGATCAGGGAACAGGCGCTCCAATGCCTCGGCAACGCGACGGTGAATGGCTCGCCGCTCGCTTCTCAGCAACCCGTTGTAGGCCGCCTCTTGCGTCAGGTGGTGCTTGAAGATGTACTCCAGCTCGGGCAGGCGAGCCCGTTCGCGGATCATCTCCTCCCGCTGTAGCGTGACTAGGTGAGCATCCAGATCGTCTCCCCCCTCAGGGAGCGACTCACCCGCCAGGATGACCTGGAGGAGGCGGTAGCGAAAGATCCTCCCAATGACCGACGCCGCCTGCAAGATCCGTCTCGCGGGGTCTGGCAGCCGGTCAATGCGAGCCAGGAGAACGCCGTGGAGCGTGTCCGGAACGGGTATCTCGTCCAGGTCGTATGCAGCATACCACCTGCCAGCTTCCTCGTCCTGCACGATGACTTCGTTGTCAATAAGTGAGCGGATGATCTCCTCTACGTAGAAGGGATTCCCTTGCGCGTAGCCGAGTACCCGCTCCTGCAGGCTCCGGGACAGACTTGGGCTCCAGAGCAGGTTTCTCAACAGAGTCCCGCCTTCGGCGGTGGAAAGTGGATCTAGATGGAGATCCGTGTGCCTATGCGGGTAGAGCCGGGCGGCATCCTCTTTGATGCGCCAGCAGCCGTGGTCCCTCTCTGGTCGAAACAGGCAAATCAGCAGCAGTTGAGCTCGATCAGTGAGGGGCAGGAGCCGGCGTAGGAGTTCGACGGAGGTCGAATCGGCCCAGTGCAGGTCCTCGCACACCAGAACCGTGGGCCGTTCGGCGGTGGCACAGTCGATGAATGCCTCCACGGCACGGAATGTGCCCACCTTCAGTCCCTCGCCCCCCAAAGATTCCAGTGCGGCTTCACTCTCGGTCGCCAAAGGCACAGACATCAAACGCCCCAGGTAAGGGTATACATCGTCATAGGACCCGGGACAGAGAGTCATCACCGTCTCCTTCAGGACATCGCGCACGCGAGCTGGAGCGTCCTCGGGTGTCACGCCCAGCAGTCCGCGGAGGACGTCGATCCAGACCAAGTAGGCAACCTTCTTCCCGTAGGACAGACAGCGTCCTTCCACCCATTGAGGGTGCGATGCATTCTCTGGCCGACGAGAGGAGGCCATTCGCCCGTGCCTTGCACCTTGCTTCCGCACCTCCGCCACCAGCCGCGACTTCCCTATCCCCGCTTCCCCCACAATCGTGACGACGCCGCCCACGCCGGCCTGCAACCGCTCAACGGCCTCCAGAAGCGCATCGAACTCGGCCTCCCGGCCCACCAGCGGCGAGTCCAGTCCGGCTACGCCTCTAGCCTTGC
>JASFVD010000288.1:0-4150 GCA_050050015.1 Anaerolineae bacterium
GCCTCGAAATCCTCCCACGGCCCGGCATCCTTCTGCTCCCAGCCTCGCCGCGCGTCTTCCTCGATCTCCAGCCAGTTGCGATCGCTGTACTCGCCCTGCGACACCAGGTCGAAACCGTACGTGTACGCGATCGCATAGCGCTGAAACGGATAGCGCCCGCTGTCGTAATTCTCCTTGCAGTGTCGGTGAAGAATATCCTCCTAGCTATCATAGATGGGACCTTTTCCGTCCTTCATCGTCTCACACGTCCTCCAGGCGTATCACTCTCCGATCACCGGAGACATATGTCGAATCGATGCTTGCCCCTCAGGACAGGCGGCAAGCAAGAGCACGATCTCAGCCCGCTTCCACAACAGGCGACCGCGAGGCGGAGATACTCCGTTCCTTCACGCTTCAACTGTCCGACCGTCATCTCGGGCAGCACGGCCGCCCAACCCGCCGGGGCAATCAAGCGCGCCTACCGTCCCTCATCCAGCCGCCTCGTCAGCTCTTGTCCGGCCGTCCCTCACCGACCGTCACTGCGGCCGCCACGCCTCCCGCAGCCGCCATGAACGCGCTCACAAGCATGGCACGACGAAAGGCGACAGTGTACGCTGATACAGCGACTTCCCTGATCCTGGGCGGCAGCTCCGCCGCCGTGAAGGCGCCCGTGGTATCCTCGACCGCGCTCATCACTGTGTCGGCTGCGGAGGCGTCGAGCTTCGAACCCTCGATGTTCGACGCGAGAGCGACGTTGAAGGTAAGCGTAACGACGACGCCGAGCCCAGCCACTGCAAGCAGCCCTGCCACCCGTGAGGCCACGTTGTTGAACGCAGCAGCAATCCCGGAGTACTTCTCAGCCACCGACGACATCACCGTATCCGTCAGCGGGGCCACGGTCGCAGACAATCCCATCCCAAGAACGATTACCGCGGGAAGGACCTCCGTCCAGAGACCGGCCTCTGGATCGAGACGGGTGAAGAGGAGGAGCCCCAGGGCGCAGCACATGGGACCGATGGTCATGAACAATCGCGCTCCATACCTACCGACCAGCCGCCCGAAGGCCGGCGAGAGAACGAGCATCAACACCGAAATCGGGGCTAGCACCATGCCGGCGCTGACCGCTGAGTAACCTGCCATGTTCTGCAGGTAAAGCACCACGAAGAAGGTAGCTCCCTGAAGCGCGAAGTAGACACCGAGAGTCGTCAGATTGGCGCCAGCAAAACTTCGGGACCGGAAGATCTTGAGTGGCACCATGGGCTCCGGCCGCCGCTCCGCGAAAGGAAATACCACCGCACTGGAGAGCCCGATCAGCAGGGCGCTCACCACTGACGGCTGGCGCCACCCGAGCCTTGGTCCCTCGATGAGTCCGAATGCAGTCCCGCCAAGAGCCAGGATGATCAGGAGCGATCCCAGCCAGTCCAGGCGCTGCGGAGGGCTCGCGGAGCGGCTCTCGGGCACGAAGCGGATCATTAGCCACACCGCAACGGAAATCAAAGGGACGACGACGAAGAAGACCCAACGCCAAGAGAGACTGTCCACCAACCATCCACCGACCAGCGGACCAATCACCATCACGATTCCTGACCACCCGGCCCACTGACCGATAGCCTCGCCCCGAGCCTCGGGATCGTCGTAGGTGGCCCGGATCAAGGCTAAAGAACCCGGCACAAGCAGCGCCCCGGCCACGCCTTGGAGAATCCGCAGACCGATCAGCCAGGACGTTGTGGGGGCGAGACCACACGCCATCGACGTGGTGCCGAACCCGAATAGCCCGATTATCATGACGCGTCGCCGCCCGTACCGGTCACCGAGCGAACCGCCCGGGATCATCAGGGCGGCCAGTGTCAGAATGTAGCCGTCGACGATCCACTGGAGGCCTGAGAGGCCGGAATCCAGGTCCCTGCCCAAGCTCGGCAGAGCCACATTGACAACCGTGCTCTGCAGGAAGATGATCCCCGAGCACAGAATCATCGCCACCAGAGTCCAGCGCTTCAGCCGGTGTCCAGCAGCAGCGTCGTCAGACAGTCTGTCCGCCATCCTATCCTCGTATGCCTCCTCTCGAGTGACCGCACAGGCGATCACGGAACCCTATCATCCCCCGCTACGAGGAGATCGAAGATGATCGGGAACCATCGAGATCGGTCCATCCGCGCATCACGCACCTGCGCCGGTCTGTGGCCCACCAAGAAGGGCAAGATCCAGCTGCCAGTCTGCGGGGCGCAAAGATCCATTGCTTGCGCAGCTGCCCATGGCATTCTCAGGACCAGGACATACACCGCGATTGTGCGAACAGAAGCCTCGATGACAGGCAGGTCTCTTCGAAGCGTATGGAACGTCAACATGGCGGACGTTCCCTATCGCTCATCCTTGCCGATCAACTCCGCTGCGCACCGGGCTGGATCGGCCTGCACTCTGCGCGTCCAAGTCACCAGCGTCTCCATTTGCTCCCGCACGAACTTACGCGTCGTCTCGTCCTGAAGACGGCCTTCGGCATCGAACTTCCGCTGAGCTCGGCCGACCAGCACAAGGGGCTCATTCACCGGAAGCACGCTACTGTAGGCAAGGACCGACAGCAGGGGCATCCGTGCCCGCACGGTGCCAAAGCTCCCCTGCGTGGCGCCCATCACAGCCACCGGCATGCCGTCCAGCGGGGTCGAGTCGGGAGGACGGGACGCCCAGTCGATGGCGTTCTTGAGGACCGCCACCGGCTCGGGATCCCCTCCAGCGCGCACATCTTCGTTGTGGAGCGGTATGCTCGCCAGGATGTCATTCTCCAGAATGCCGATCTCCAAGCTCTCGGGCGAGAGGTCACGGGCCGCGCGAAGGAGGGCCCTGTTGTAGGAGCCTGTTCGTAGGCTTCCGGCAATACCAAGCGCATTGATCGTCGATCCGGATCGTGACCTACTCGTCTCTATGCCTCCCTGTCAAACCCAGCGCCGTGCGCATGTGACGTTCGTGGTCGCTTCCCTGCGCCGTGTATCCTCACACTCCAGGCTGTCGATCGCTTCCGTCCCTGCCAGCGCACCTGCCAGCATCCACGTCGTGCTGCCGAAAGTGCCTGCCCGCGCCAACACGTCTACGCCTACGCCGTCTTCCACGCGCCTCGACGGCCGGCGACTGACGCTCGCACTTGACTGTTTGCCCTGAATTGTACCAAGGAATCCAGCGACCTGAGGTCGTCCTTCGTGGGATCTCCCTTTGACCTTCGTTGGATAGGGTTAGAGTTGGGTTAGTGGACGCCCCGTGCCAGGCCGATCCGCCTGTGATGAGGGTGCGACCGACGGCCCCGGCGTCTGCGCCAACCGGGCACCGCAGAACCTGCCCGTCCGCGACGGGTTGCTCGTCCTCGCAGTCGGTTCCTTCGCGGACGATGGTGCGCGGCCAGCATAAGGTTGCTGGGCCTTCAGCAGGACGGCCAGGGGCACCAAAACACAGGCAGCGCGATCGCGCGGGCCGCTCAAGCACTTGCCTCTAGGAAGAAGAGTCAATGGATTGGGAGTCTCAGAGGGTCTAGCCCTCCGTCTTCACCGCCAGGGCGACGTCGACCGGTAGAGTCCACATCGACCGTCTCTCCAGCTCAGTGAGCCTGAACTCCGCTTGTTTGAGGAGCGCTGCCAACGGAATTGGCCTGCAGTCGGCAAAGCGGGGGAATCTGCTGTGCAACCATTCGTAGAAGCGCACCGAGAGGCTCGGCGCCCGCCTTCTGGCAAGGCTGACGACACACAGCCTCCCGCCGTCTCTCATGACCCTGCGGCATGCCCCCAACACGTGAGGGATCCTCGGTGTGTCGAAAAGCTCAAGCGTGAAGCTCATGAAGACAGCGTCGACGGATGCATCTCTCATGGGCAATCGCGCGCCGTCCCCGCAGACCAGCGCGGCATCATCGTGGAGCCCGCCTCGCTCCAGCTTCCCGCGAGCAACCGAGGCCATCCCCAGCGATAGATCGAGGCCCCAAACGTCTCCGGAGCTGCCTACGGATCGCGCCAACGCCACAAGTGCGTGCCCGGTCCCGAAGCCGATCTCCAGAATACGCTCGCCCGCCTGGGCCTCAAGCTGTCGGAGCCCGGCTTCCACGTACCTCCTTTCGCTGGAACCCGCCAACAGGTCGTAGAAACCGCTCATGCGGTCGTAGGCGGCACGTGCCTCCTCCTGCGAGCGCCGGACTCGC
>JASFVD010000289.1:0-4110 GCA_050050015.1 Anaerolineae bacterium
TCGGATGAAATCTACCGCACGTTGCTCTCCTATGAGAAGCCCATAGTGATCTCCATGGGTGATACGGCGGCCTCAGGCGGCTACTACATCTCATGCGGTGGAGACTACGTCATGGCGCACCCCGACACGCTCACCGGATCCATAGGTGTCATCAGCCAGTTCCTCAACATCGAGGAGCTCTTGGACAAGGTGGGCGTGGACGCCGTGGTGATCACCACCGGTCCCCGAAAGGACATTGGTTCGCCCTTCAGAGAGATGACTGAGGAAGAGAAGGAAGCTTGGCGCGCGATCCTGAATCAGGTCTACGAGGACTTTGTGAATGTGGTTGCGGACGCCCGCGGGCTGTCCAAGCAGGACGTGCGTGACATAGCCGATGGAAGCATCTTCACGGGCCAGCAGGCGAAGGAGATAGGCCTGGTGGACGACGTTGGCACTCGGGAGGAAGCCATCGACAAGGCTGCAGATCTTGGCGGGATCGAGGGAGAACCTCGCGTGATCGAGCTGAGGTCACCACCGACCTTTCTCGACATGGTCTACAGCTTCCGGGCGCCCTCGGCGCTGCCCACCCTTCAGGAGCTGCTGGGCTTGGCCGGGACCCCCTCCCTGCAGTTCCACCTGCCGGAGCGGTAGACTGGTCTGACCAGTAGGAGACATCAGGAAGCCCCGTCTCGCAGGGAGAACGGGGCTTCTGGTTAGCGCACTCGACGGAGCGAGCACTACGTCCAGGCAGTCAATGGTCTGAGCCTGACTTCGGCCAGAGGCACTAAGCGCTGACCGCACTTCTTGCGCTTCTAGCCAACCTCTCCCACGGCCGGCCTCACAATCTTGCCTGCTTTACGCAGCACCACAATCGCCAGGAGTCCCGTCACTGCAGTCAAGACGCCAGCCGCCATGAAGACGGTCTGCACGTCTATCAAGGATCCGACCACCGCCGACAGACCCTCTGAGATCGCCGTGGACGCTACAACTATCAGATTGACTGCGGATTGTACACGCCCCCGAATCTCGTCCGGCGCCAGCGTCTGGGCGATCGCATTCAACGATCCCCTCGCAACGACGAGACACATGCCGATGATCACAACGCTGACCAACACGACCGCGTAGCTCGGCGCGTAGGCGAAGGCCACGATCGCCCCCCCGGCCAGAGCCAACATCGTCCCGACAAGCGTGCTTGTCGAGATTCGTTCCGACATCCTCGTCACAGCCACGCCCCCGAGGAGGGATCCCAGGCCGAGGACACTCATGGCCAGTCCATACTCGAGTCCACCGGCCCCCAGCCGTGCCTTCAGATGAGGGATTGCCAGCAGGATGACGGCACCCACGCCCAGTGTCGCCACGCCTGTCACCGCGAGTACGCGCCTCAGTACAGGGCTCCCGTGGATGAAGCTCAGGCCGGCCTTCACGTCAGCCCAGACGTCCGCATCTTTGTCGATGAGAGTAGTCTCTCGATCACGCCTCGGGATAGCCATCACGCCAATGGCAATCGCGGAGGCAACGAAGGTCGCGCTGTCGAAGAGAATGGCTGAGGGCATCCACATCTCCACGGCCACACCAGCGATGGCGGGCCCCACCACCATCGCGATAATCGTGCTCCCTTGGATCAGCCCGTTGGCGGTCACCAAGGACTCTTTGGGCACGATCTTGGGAAGGCTCGCATTGCGCGCCGGATAGAAGCTGACGCCCACCAAGGCCAGCCCGGCCGCCACGAGGTAGAGGATCCAGATCTGACTCATACTCGTGATGAACAGAATGGGGAGCACGATCAAAGCTCGGAGGACATCTGCTGCCACCATTACAAGCTTGCGGTTCATCCGGTCGGCGATCACTCCCCCCATCAGGCCAAACAGGAGCTGCGGGGCAGCAATAGATAGAGCAGGTATCAACATGGCCAGGGGGGAGTCGGAGAGGTCAGAGACGAGCGTGATGCCAGCCACAATCAGGCACTGATCTCCGATTTGCGAAAGGAGCTGGCCAAACCAGAGAAGGGCGAAGTCGCGATTCCGCAGCAACTGGCGGGCCGTTTGTCGGCGCTTCGAGGAACCAGGCGTGCCCCCACCGTCGGCGGCACGATTCACCTGGGATGATTCGATCTGCACTTGGTGATCCATCGCCTCGTCCACGAATCGTTCCTTAACAGCCTAGCGCATGGCCATCAGATGGTACGCCCAGTCGGCTGCACGGGCAAGCGCTCGGCCAGTTCTGCCGCAGCGACCAATCCCGTGGGAATCAGCAACGCTGCGCTCATGCTTGGGGAGTCCTGACCTGTTCCCGAGAAGCTGCCTCTCACCTTCTGCCCACCGCCGCAGCGCTAGTTCGGCAAGGCACCGACGTCACGCCGGAGCACGCCGTCGGACGAGAGACTTGTAGAGGAGGGATTCTGGGTGAAAGCTGAACGGAAATCTCCTCGAACGAGCCACAGGTTGACGCGGACCTTCCTCCCGTGGTCGTCCTCGTAGCGGATCAGTGTCGCGTGGGGCGAATGCCCTCCAGGCACGGAGGGAATCTCGGCACGCGACCAAGGCCTTTCCGTGTATCGAGCCAGAGGTCTATCGGGACCCAGCACGGTCACCGTGGTATGGTCCGGCAAACCGTCGACCGAAAGGATCGCGATCCAATCGCCGTCGGCCTCCAGCCCGTGTTCGACCGCGACGGCACGCGCGTAATTGTCCAGCACATCGGCGGCATAGCGCCGCGTGACGGTCAAGTGAATCTTGTCCCAGCCCCCGTTATAGGCCGCCAACGAGTAGTACGCGTCACCCTTGCCATCGCGCAGCACGTGCGCCAACGTCGCGGTGCCGGCCGCAACGTTCGTCCACGGGTTCTCCAACTCCTCGGCGCTGGGACGCCACGGGAAGGGTTTGACACACATCAGACCCACAGCTCCTGTCGGGCCCCTCACGGTAGAGATTCCTCTAGATTCCTTCCAAATAACTGAAGCAACAAAATCGGGATCGAGACCCCGCTTCTCCGAGTACCGAACGACGACGTTCTCCCACCGACGCACCACGGGTCGCCAGTACCCGGAAAGATCAGCGCTGTCAAACGGACCCTCACCCTGTGCGAGCACAGGGTGAGTCAGAACAGCTATGATGATAACCGACAGCAGCGCGCTCCTACGCGCTCTGCAGCACGTCTCCTCAGTCAACGTCCCCTCCTAATAAACGAGATTTGGATTCGTTCGCGTCTTTATATCGCAAAGCCTGAATTTGTCAAGTTGGGCCGAGACTGCATTCCATTGTGTCGACAACTTCAGCGCAGCATCTCCTCCAGTGCATCACCCTGGAGTGCTCGTTACTCTTCTACAGCATAGCACAGCGCCGCGTCGGCGTGGATCTTGGTGGTATCGAATAGGGGCAGCGAGGTGTCTTCGTCGCCGATCAGGAGGGGGATCTCCGTGCAGCCGAGGATGACACCCTCGGCGCTCCGATGGGCGAGGTCATCGACGATTCTTACGAACGTTTCGCCGGACGCGTCCCGGATCTCGCCGGCCACCAGTTCGCAGTAGATGATGTCGTTCACCCGTTTCCGATCCTCGGGACTCGGCACCACCACGCTGATCCCTCTCTCGGCCAAAGCATCACGATAGAAGTCCTTCTCCATGGTGAAGGCCGTCCCAAGCAGCCCCACAGTCTCCATGCGGCGCTCTTCGATGGCGTCAGCCACGGCGTCCAACAGACTGAGCATGGGCACGTCGACGCTGGACTCTACCTCATCGAAGACGATATGCATAGTGTTCGTGGCAATGAGAATGAAATCAGCTCCGGCCGCCTCAAGCACTCGAGCGGAGTGGCTCAGCCCCTCCGCCACCAGGTCCCAGCGCTCCTGCTCAGGCCAATCAACATAGTCCTGGAAGCTGACGCTGTAGATCAAGATCTCAGGATAGCTATGGTCTCCAAACCTTCTGACGTAGGTGCGCGTGAGGTACTCATAGTAAGCGACCGTCGATTCCGGACTCATGCCGCCCAAGATCCCGATTGCCTTGTGCATCATCCCTCCCGTCTGAGCGACGTTACGACCTGACCCTACTGGATTCGACGTGATAGTAGCCGCTCCACATTCGCGGCGAGTTCATCCTCCTCCGACTCCCTCCAGCGTCTCGACGACACCGAC
>JASFVD010000290.1:0-4104 GCA_050050015.1 Anaerolineae bacterium
AGACGGCAGCCCGGTGCACGACGGCCCCGTGTCCTCGTTGAAGAGATTCGCGGAGGATGTCCGAGAGGTCCGCAAGGGGTATGAGTGTGGTGTAGGCTTGAGAGGGTTCGACGACTTCCAAGTCGGCGACGTGATACAATTCTATGAAGAGCGCGAGAAGACACCTGAGTAGACTCAGGGATCCATCGAGCACGAAACAGGAAGAGACCCGTGGGTAGGAAATATCAACGTCGCGTCTCAGAACTCATCCATATCCGCCTCTCCAACCTTCTCGAGCGTAAGACCAAGGACCCTCGCCTGACCATGGTCACGATCACCGACGTAGAAGTGTCGCCGGACGTATCCCGCGCCGATGTCTACTTCAGCGCTGTCGGTGGTGATCAGACCCGCGAGGAGGCCAAGGAGGGCCTAAAGAGCGCGGCCGGTTGGCTGCGTCGAGAGCTGGGGCAACAGCTACGCTTGCGCCGCACGCCGGAACTTATCTTCCACTACGATCACTCGCTGGAGCGAGGCGAGAGAATCTCCAACATCTTGGACGAATTGGGCCTAGGTGACCAAGACATCGACCCTGGAGCAAGCTAGCCAGCTGATCAGAGGGGCTCAGGCGCCCCTTCTGGTGTGCCACGTCGCCCCCGATGGCGATGCACTCGGCAGCTTGACCGGATTGACTCGCGCCTTGCGGCAGCTGCACCAGTCGCCCATTCCTGCCTGCGCTGACGCCATTCCCTCCAGCTTCGACTATATCCCGGGCGTCAACGAGATTCTCCAGGTCGTCGCCGACTCCTTCGATCTGATCATTGCGCTGGACTGTTCAGACGTGCGTAGGGTCGGCGCGCTTCGTGAGCTGCCACACTTCAACCGTCGCCCGCTGGTCAACATAGACCATCACATCACCAACGTGAACTTCGGCGACGTGAACGTGGTCGATCCGGAGGCATCTTCGACCGCTGAGGTGCTGTCGCATCTCTTGGACCACCTCGGGATCCAGCTAGATGAGACGTTGGCCACCAGCCTCCTCATCGGCATCGTCACGGACACGCGAGGCTTTCGCACGAGCAACGTCACCCCACCCGTGATGGAGGCAGCCCTGCGGCTGATGGAAGCGGGTGCCTCGCTCCCATACGCCAGCCGGCACGGTCTCGACCGGCGCCCAACGGCCGTGATGCGTCTTTGGGGAGCCTGCCTGTCCCGCCTCCGCATCGACAGTGGCGTCATCTGGATCAGTATCCCCCTAGCCATGCGGCGGGAGGTGGGCTACCGTGGCAACGGCGACGCAGGCCTGGCGAGTTTCCTGGTCAGCTCAGATGACGCCTTCGTCTCCGTGGTATTCGTCGAGCAGGAGGATGGCAGCGTGGAGGTGGGGATGCGCGCTGTTCCGGGCTTCGACGTCTCACAGTTCGCCGTCCGGTTCGGAGGGGGAGGACACGCGCTCGCTTCTGGCTTCAGCATCCATGGGCCGTTACAGCAGGCTGAGCAGCGTGTCTTGGGCCCACTGCAGGACCACGTTGCCCGGCAGCAAGCGGATGAGACCTAGTTGCACCGTCTCCGCTGGCACCACGACAGGCAGCACTCCTTGAGAGAAAGCGAAGCAGGCGGTATCCTCAACGTCGACAAACCCGCCGGGCAGAGCTCGCACGATGTGGTGGAACGCGTCCGATCTCTGACCCACGTGCGACGCGTGGGACACGCCGGTACACTCGACCCATTGGCCACCGGCGTGCTCGTCGTCTGCGTCGGCCGAACGGCGACCCGGGTGGTGGAGTACCTGATGGGGGACACGAAGAGTTACCGGACGGACATCCGACTGGGTGTGGTCACCGACACTTTTGACGCGGAGGGGGAGGTCATAGCCAGATCACCGGTTGACGTGGACAGGAACAGCTTCGAGAGAGCCCTCGGTTACTTCCGAGGCACGATCGAACAGGTTCCCCCTATGTACTCCGCCGTGAAGCACCAGGGGAAGCCTCTCTATCGCCTGGCCCGGCAAGGCATAGAGGTAGAGCGGAAGCCCCGGCGTGTCGAGGTAGAGCGGCTCGACCTGGTCGCCTGGGAGCCCCACGGACGATGCACGCTGGAAATTGTGTGCTCTCATGGCACGTACGTGCGCGTCTTGGTCCACGACCTTGGGCAGAAGCTTGGATGTGGTGCCTACGTCACAGGCCTGACCCGGTTGGCGAGTGGAAGCTTTCGACTTGAGAACGCCGTCACCCTGGAGCAATTCGCCCAAGCGGCTAGGGACGGGTGTTGGACCGATCTCCTGCAATCAGTCGATGAAGCTCTGGCGGATAAGTTTCCGGCTCTCCACCTGGGCGCCAGCGAGGCGCGCCGGCTGTGCTCTGGGCAGTCACTTCCAAATGGGAAGAGGCTCGCAGGGGATACCACTCTGGCTCGCGTGTACGGCCCCAGAGGCCGCTTCATCGCCCTTGCAGCACATGAGCCCCAGGAGGGGGTCTGGCGCCCCAAGAAGGTCTTTGTCTCCCCCTATCCTGATTCAGAGGCCCTGAGCGGCGGCTGAGGGGATACGATGCGCGTTGTCCATCACTTGAGAGATGTCAAATCGGCCCACGGCTCGTCGGGCAAGCGCCATTATGTGACCATCGGCGTCTTCGACGGACTCCATCAGGGTCACCAACGGATCATCGAGGGTCTAGTGCAAGACGCGCACGAGGCGGATCAAGTTGCCGTCGCTATCACGTTCGATCCACACCCGGCGACCGTTCTCGGCGGCGAAGCGCTGCTCCTACTCACTACGGTAGGAGAGCGCCTTGATCTGATGAAGTCTCTGGAGCTGGATATCGCCGTCGTCTTCCCCTTCACGGAGGAGGTTGTCCACACGACAGCCCGGGATTTTGTAGATGAACTCATGCGCCATCTCGATCTGGCCGAGATCCGTGTGGGGCCCGATTTCACGCTCGGTCACCAGCGGAAGGGGGACATCGCGTATCTGACGCGTTTGGGAGCCAAGCTAGGTTTCACGATTCGGGTAACGGAGCCAGTGATGTGGAGAGGCGCCGTTGTTCATAGTAGTCGCGTACGCGACGCGCTTCGGAGCGGTGACATCGAAGAAGCAAACGGGTGCCTGGGCCGGCCGTATCGGATCTCGGGGGTTGTCATCCACGGCCGCGGGCTCGGTCAGACCATTGGGGTGCCGACGGCGAACCTCGCCCCTCCACCGAGCCGTCTCATTCCTGGCAGCGGAGTCTACGCTTGTCTAGCAGAAACAGAGCGCTGGGGGACTCACCCGGCTGCAGTCAACGTTGGCACTCGGCCGACGTTCATGGCGCGATCCGACTCGCAGGGCCTAACTGTGGAAGCCCATCTTCTCGATTTTGACCGCGATCTCTATGACCAGGTGCTGGCGCTCGACTTTGTCGCCCGCTTGCGGGACGAGCGGGCCTACCCGACGTTGAACGCGCTGGTCGATCAAATGCGCAAGGATATCGCTCAGACCCGTGCCCGTGTGGGCAACTGAGAAGGCTCAAGGGCTCCAAGCACTCGCTACCTCAGCCCCCCGATTTCGAACGCATAGCCCAGCAATTCAAGTACAGCGGTTTGAGCATCAGGCCTCTCATACTGCAGTTCGATCACCCGTGCCCGCCCGGCCTCGATCGTCCAGGGCAGCTCAGGTGCCGCCGTCACCAATTGGCCGGCCCCTGCAGTGGACGAGAGGCTTACGTCGGAAGCCTCCACAACCAGCGGCTGCGTACCTCTGTTCTGGACCTCTCCCTCTATGATAAGCGTGGCCCCGTTGTCGCTCAAGAAGGCATCCGTTATTGTCACATCGGACCGTGAGGCTTCGCCACCCTCCGGCGTTCCGCCGTCGTACGGGATACTCACACGGAGTTCTTTGGCGCCGGGGCGTAGAGAGAACATCCAGGTCAGCTCACCCCCAGGTAGGGGATCGGGCACCAGGTACCCGGCCGACCCTTCGGCCGACGCGCCGGGTTCGATATCTCCACTCAGAGGACCTGGTTCTCCAGCCCGACTGCCCCGAGGAGAGACGAGATACGTGTTCCCTACACTGTCCCGGAGCCTCGTGGCGAATGCACTCGTCGGTAGAGGTACATCTCCAAGATTTTCTACGGAGTACTCCGTCAGATAGTA
>JASFVD010000291.1:0-4104 GCA_050050015.1 Anaerolineae bacterium
TTCTGGGTTATGGGGTGGTCTTGGTGGTAGCGACGATGCTCGCGCTGGTGCTCTGGCTGGGGCGTCGAGTGGCGAAACGGCGTCGCGGCGAGGGGCCTCGGGGCCGAGGGCGAGGAGGCGCCGGTCGGACGCTCGGAATGGCCCTGGTTCTTGCGGCAGCGTGGGGCCTGTGGGTGGGGCTCTATGTGGCGGCCGGTGAGCCCGGCTTCTTCAATCACGGCTTCTTGATCGTCATGGAGGAGCAGGCGAATCTGGAGTTGGCCTACGAGGTCCAGGCACGCGAGGACAGGAAAGAGGCGGTCTACCAGGCGCTGGTCGAGACAGCCCAGGAGAGCCAGGAGCCGATTCGGGACAAACTGGACGATCTGGGCATCCCCTACCGATCATACTACATCGTCAACATGATCAGAGTCGACGGTCACCGGTGGCTGATGGGTCGGTTCAAGGACCGTCCGAGGGTCGCTGGCGTGATTCTCAATCCGAATGTGCGGAGGTATCCGCGTCGGATTCCGATACCCGCCGGTGCCGAGGGAGCTGCTCACGCTGAGGACAATCTGGGGGCCATCAACGTGGGCACGGCGTGGGAGCTGGGCGTGAGGGGGCAGGGCATCGTGGTGGGCGGGCAGGACTCGGGCTACGACTGGGACCATCCGGCGCTGCGTGCCCAGTACCGCGGCTGGAACGGCGAGAGGGTGGAGCACGACTACAACTGGCACGATGCGTGGGACGACACGGAGGAGCCGTTTGACGACGGCATGCACGGTACGCATACTATGGGGACGGTGCTGGGCGACGATGGCGGCGAGAACAGCATCGGTGTGGCACCGGGGGCGACGTGGATCGGATGCCGGAATATGCGGCGAGGACTTGGGAATCCGGGTACCTACGCGGCGTGCATGGAGTTTCTGCTCGCTCCGTATCCTCAGGGTGGCGACCCGTTTCGTGAGGGAGACGTGGGGCGCGCGGCCGACGTCATCAACAATTCGTGGGGGTGCCCGCGGATGGAGGGCTGTCTTCCCGACACGCTACGGCCGGCCGTGGAGGCCCTGCACGCGGCGGGGATCATGATGGTGGTGAGCGCAGGCAACGACGGTCCGGCTTGTGGCACGACCACGACGCCGCCGGCCAATTATGACGCCGCGTTCAGCGTGGGCGCCACCACGGCCGAGGGGGACGTCACGGGCTTCAGCAGTCGCGGTCCGGTCGGTGGCCGGGTGAAGCCGGACATTTCTGCTCCCGGATTCCTCGTGCGCTCGAGCGTGCCGGATGGATCCTACGGCACGGCCGGCGGCACGTCGATGGCGGGGCCGCACGTGACCGGGGCGGTGGCCCTGGTCTGGTCAGCCGACGCGTCCTTGATCGGGGATATCGACGCAACGGAGGAGGTGCTCTGTCGGACGGCCAGGCCTCGGCCGGTAAGTCAATCGTGCGCAGAGGTGACGATCCCACGGGGCCCGCTCGCTGCAGTCATGAACCCACCTGCCTGCGCGTGCGGTGGCGTCAGCGGCGTGCCGAACAACGTCTACGGGTGCGGACTGGTGGACGCAGGGGCAGCCGTCGAGGCCGCGCTGGGGGAATAGGAGGCACAGCCTTCGTTCTGTGTCGGCTGCCTGTCAGAGAGTCAGGGACTTCGCTTTCCCTAGACCCTGGCCGGGGGGCTGGATGGGCGCCTCATGCCTCCCGCATGAATCGCTTGAGCGCGGACAGGGCGGCCGGAAGGAGTTCCTCGCCGAGAGGCGCCATGCGGATGTCGATGAGCACGTTCTCCTCCAGCATTCGATGGTCCAGGCTCTACAACTCGTCGCGGAAGTTGGCGAGCAACTGCTCCTCGTGATCCTCCAAGAACCTGAGGATGTCGCCGCGGGCCAGCCGAAACGCCGTTTCGCACAATGCACGCCTCATGTCAGGACCTCCTCGTGCTGCCGATGCGGCGACGCTCGGTGATGACCGTTCCCTTGGGCCCCGCGCATGTGTTGGCACGCGCTCGAGAGCGGCGGGTCGCTCTTCAGGGGGTGTCCCGTTCTCGGGCGCTGGACGTCGTCACGGTGTCATCCGACCTCATGGTGAGAGGGCCCCCGATTCCTCCAGGCGGAGGTGCTTTGTCGTCGCTTGTGGATGAGATGGGTGATGGGCCAACGTGCGGACCTAGCGGCCAGGCCCGGGCTTCTTCACCGCTTCAATGTAGGCTGACAGGACGTAGTCCTCAGCTCGCAGCTCCCGCGACCAGTCGCGGATGAAGGACTTGCTCTCATCCCTGGGCTCTATGTGGATCTCAGCGAATCCGGCGTTCTTCAACAGGGCTTCCAGTTCGTCCACGGTTGAGGCGCCGGCTACGCACTCGGAATGGAGGATCGGATCGTTCTTGAGCTCCGGCGGCAGTGGTGCTGCGGCCACGACGTCGGATATCGCGAGGCGCCCCCCCGGCCTCAGGACCCGCCATGCCTCATGGAAGGCGCTGCGCTTGTCGAGGGACAGGTTGATCACGCAGTTCGAGATGATGACGTCGACGGTGTCGTCTGGGATCGGCAGGTTCTCCATCTCGCCCAGGTGGAACTCGACGTTGACATAGCCGTTGTCCGCGGCCAGCCTGCGGGCTCTGCTTACCATCTCTGGGGTCATGTCGATGCCGATCACGCGACCTGATTCCCCGACGGTCTTGGCAGCCAGAAAGGCGTCGAAGCCGCCCCCGCTTCCGATGTCGAGGACCGTTTCGCCCGGCTCGAGCGACGCGATGGCGAGCGGATTGCCGCATCCGAGGCCCAGGCTCGACCCCTGGGGGGCCGACGACAGCGCCTCCACCGAATAGCCGAGGCTCAGTGACACGCCGGACGACGCCGCGCCCTCAGCGCCACTGCAGCACGTTGGAGAACAGCAGCCGGGGTTAGGGGATGATGATTGGGCCGCGTCTCGGTACTTTGTCTTGACGGCTTCATGGATCTCGCCTTCTTTGCGCTGTGACATAACTCACCTCCTCTTGTCAAGGTCCGGCGGGGGCCCGCCGCAGCTAGCCATGTTCCGGATGCTTCTCCACGTGGTACCGTCTCTCGTACAAACCCTCGTCGTAGGGTGCCTGCCGGCTCGGGCAGTTGTCTCGGGGGCACAGCTGGCAGCTCTCGAACGTCTTCTCGACGGGAAACCTGATCCCAGAGATGGACTTGGACGGGATCATGAGCATGCTGTCCGTGAGCTGAATGCCGATGTCCTTCTCCGGATCGCCGAGGAGATCAAACAGAGGGCGCTGCTGTCGAATGGGCCAGTCCGGCAGGGAACCAGGCGCCATCGTCGACGTGCGGCCCAGTCTGAATCGGCGGGCCAGGTGGGATTCGAGCGCGGCTGTCGCGTGACGCAAAGCTGTCTCGCTGATCACGTCAGCGTAGTAGGACAGCAGCATATCATCTTGAGTCTTCATCCATTCATACAGCTCGTGGCCACAGGTTGCAGCATAGGGAAAAACGCGATGCGTGCCGTCCAGGTTGACCCGAAGCACTCGGCTCTCAAACCTGATGCCGTCTATGACGACGCTTGCCTCGTGCCGCCCATCTACGAATGCGACCCTGTACATGGCTCGGGGCTTGGCGACCTCGCGGGCCTCAGCGACCAGGGCGCTCAGCTGGCCCTCGTATCTGCTGCCCTCCTTGACCCGCAGCTTCCTTGCCAGCTTCTTGAGATCTGGCTGGAACGGGATGTTGTCGATAATCACGGCCCTTGACTTGCTCACGTACTCTCCATCCTCGCCACGTCGACGTTCTAGCTCGCCGTGGGCTGAGATTCCGTCGGCGCTCATTGCCTCGTCCACTCGGGGTCCCAGGGCTCGTCGAGCAGCGTCACCTTCGCCCGGCTCACACCCTCCACACCGGCCGCTGCCTCTCGGACCTGCTCGGTGATCAAGTCCCCCAGAGGGCAGTGGGGGGTGGTCAGGACCATCTTGACCTCGACGGCATCATCCTCAATCTCTACCTCACGGATCATCCCCATGTCGACGACGCTGATTCCGAGCTCCGGATCCAGCACGGGGCGCAATGCTTCCACGATCTGCTCCTCAGTAGGCATCGTCACCTCTCGATTCGGTTCGTGTGTCCTTCTATGTCTGAGCCCCGCGGCTGT
>JASFVD010000292.1:0-4089 GCA_050050015.1 Anaerolineae bacterium
AAGGCTTGCGAAGCCTGATTCTATCATGTCACAATGGAATGTCAAATCACCCGACGATGCATTCGCCGCCGTCAACGGGGATGACCGCACCGCTGATCCACGTCAGCTCCGGGTCGGCCAGCGCGACGAGGGTCGTTGCCACGTCCTCGGGCGTCGTCAGGCGCCCGGCCGGGTTCCGCCTCAACGCTTCCTCTATGTACGACTCGTGCCCCGGGATGATCCGTAGGGCCCGAGTGTCTGTTACTCCGGGCCGGAGACAGTTGATGGCGATACCGCGCGACCCCACCTCCAACGTCAGCTGCCGCATATGGCTTTCCAGTGCCGCCTTTGCTGCCGACACCGCGCCGTAGTTGGGGGCCATGCGCTCCGCACCTCCGCTTGACAGGGCATAGACGCGGCTGCCTGCAGGGAGCAGGTCGTTCTTGACCAGGTCCTGCACCCAGTAGACTAGGGTGTGCGCCATGACGCGAAGCGTCATCTCCATCTGCGACTCGCTGACTGTTTCCTCGTCGGGATCCTCAGCGACAAAGGGCAGAAGGGTTCCGAAGGCCAAAGAGTGCAGCATGAAGTGGATGCCTTCAGCGGGATCGTGGGCCAGAGTTGCCTCAATCTTGTCCAGCACTCGCTCCCGTTTTCGCGCGGATGCCGCGTTGGTGTTGAAGAAGACAGCCTTGCTTCCAGCGGCCTCAATATCGGCAATCACCTCGTTTGCGAGCGGCAGCCGTGACCGCGGGTCGAGATGGACGCCGAAGATATTCATCCCTGCCTTGGCTAGGGCTCGCGAAGTAGCCGCGCCAAATCCACTGGACGCCCCCAGGATGAGGGCCCAGCGTCCTTCCAGTTGCTCCTTAGTCATTGTCACCTCCAATAGAGTGCTTTCTAATCCGGTTCACCTGTCACAACACATCACTCTTGTCCAGGATACGCTCTTGTAGTCAGGGTGAGTATCCGGTAGAATCTTCCGGGATGAATCAAGTCACTGTCCGCAAGCTCGATCACGCCGGGCACGAGATAATCCGTTATGCAGGAGAAGTCCTGGAACGAACCAGTTGCGCGATCGTGCTCCGCTCCACCTGGGATCGAGAGCCGATGGATCTCGGGTTCATCGTGCTTGAGCCGCACGATCGCTGGACCGAGATCTTCTACCCAGACCGCTGGTACAATATCTTCGAGATTCGCGCCAGCGACGGGCACCTTAAAGGATGGTACTGCAACGTCACGCGTCCAGCTCGCATCACCAAGAGCGAGGTCGCCGCGGAGGACCTTGCGCTGGACCTATGGGTCGCTCCTACTTGCGAGACCAAGGTGCTTGACCGGGAGGAGTTCGCGGCGCTACCGCTCACTTCAGAGGAGCGGAGGCAGGCAGCGAACGCCCTGGATGAACTCAGATCCATGGTCAGAGAGTCGGTCGGGCCGTTCCGCGGCGACAGCGCTGAATGACGTCGATGGCTGCCGTCGGTATCCCGCATCTTGGCTCTGCTAGCTGGCGGCTCGAAGAAGGCTGCTCACCAAGTGGCTGCCGATGATGGCCAACCCGTCGGTGGGCATATAGTGGGAGGCTGTGTCCTCGAACAGCACGCGTGCCTGCGACGGGAGGTCTTCATCACCCTGCCAGTAGACCAAGGCCACCCGCACCCTCGGTAGCAGGACAAAAGAGTAGCAGGCGTTTCCAATGGCGTCCACGCGTTCGCCGCCCGTTCGCTCCGAAGCGCGACGGAATGCTTCGATGCCTCCGTCCAGTTGTTGCACGAAACGGGAGCCCGTGTATCCACGGAACGCCTGGACGTAGAACATGCCATCGGGAAGCTCCCGGAAGCCGATCCAGCGCCGAGAAGGTGTCGTGCCATCAGCCGTGACCAAGTAGGTGAGGATCAAGCTTTGGATGAACGACGAGGGTTTCTGTCTATCAGAGGCCTGCTGGACCGTGAAATCCTCGGCCGTGATAACGTACTCCTGCCAGAAGAAGCGCAGCCGGAAGTCTCCGTTGGCATCCTGCTCACAGCCTGTTAGCATCATCAGCTTCGCTGGCTGACGGTGTTGGAGACTCTCCTGTGCCTCAGCGACGACCGGTGCCAGACGGTCGATCCATTCTTTGAGTTGTGGCGTTGTCTCGGCCTTCTGGAGCATGTCGTTGGCGTCCTGGTGCACCGACCTAGCCTTCCGCGTTGCGCTTAGCGGTCTCGATCAGCTCAATGAGCTCGTCCCACTCCTCGCGGAAGAAATGGAGCGTGACGAGTCCCAACTCCACGTGAAAGGTCATCTCGCCATCGGGCTCCTGGGCCAGCCAGACCTCGAAGTCCTTGGTTTCGCTCAATGTCTCGACTCTCGGTTCGTCCACGATTCTCCTCTCTCCTAAGGCGCCAGCCATCGGATCTTATCCCTGGCGCGGCGCCTGATTTACGGTTCTGCGAATTCGCCGCCTCACTTATGGGAGCCGCCTGGGTCTGACCTCTTGACATACTGTTGCTTGGCTTGTCCCACCTTTTTCTGCAGGTGCTCCAGCGCCGCTGCCCCAATCTTCTTGGCCATAGTCGGCTTCGACTCGACGGGCTCCTCTTCAACTTCCCCACCCGGCTCAGGAAACGGATCACGGTCGTACAAGCGATTGAGGATGTAGGCGCCCATGGCCTTGAACGTGGCAAGGGTGGGCGCGGCCAGCAGAATGCCCAGGATGCCAGCAAGCTGGCCCCCTGCCAGAATGCCGACCATCACTGCGAGAGGGTGAACGTTCAAGGTGCGTCCCAGGATCCGGGGCACGAAGAAGTTGTTCTCGATCAGCTGGAGGACGAGGTAGATCCCAGCGACGAGCACGGCGAACCAGAAGTTCCCCAGAGGGATGAACATAGACCCTCGGATGAGGGCCAGCAACACAGCGGGAATGGCGGCGATGTAGGGACCGATGTTGGGGACGAGTTCCATGATACCCGCGAATAGCCCCAGGGCCCAGGCATAGGGCAGCCCCACGGCCGTATCGACCACTGCCGTGGCTACTGCCATCGCCGTTCCCAACACCAGCTGTCCGCGCAGGAAGGCATTCCAGACCTGGGCGATCTCCTTGCGCAACCGGGTCACGTCCTGACGGTAGCCTGGCGGCGCCAGCCGGTCGACTTGCTCTGCGATGTGGTGGGCGTCTCGGACCAAGTAGAACGCGACGACGAGCACGAAAATGACCCAGAACGCTCCGGACGCAATGCCCAGCACCAGGTCCAGTGTACCCTGGGCGATTGTCTCCACCAACCGGCGAAGCGAAGCGCTCAGCTCTCGATATACGTCGCTCAGATCAAACTCAAACCCGGCAATCTCGATCGGGCGGTCAAAGAAGGCGCCAATGTCGGTGATGATTCGCTTGAGGTCGAGTTGCAGCGAGAAGATGGCCCGCGTAACGCTCGGCACTGCCGTTACCGGGGCAGCAAGCGCGCCTAGCAGGGCCAGACAGAGGATAAGGAAGAGGACACCTGTTGCGATGCCGCGGTGCATCCCCACGCGATTCTCCAAGAAATCAACAATGGGATTGAGGATGAAGGCGAGCAGAACAGCTATGACCAGAGGGCGGAGAAGCGTGCGAAACTGGTATATGACGAGGGCCAGAAACAGCAGAGCAATGACAGCCACAATTCGCTTGGTGGCTGTGTCCCAGCGGTGGTACGGACTCTTGGGGCGGACCTCGGTTCCTCCTGTGTCGACGGAATTGCTTGCCATGCCTCTTCTCTCCGCGGCGGAAGCATCGTAGATGGTCTGTCGCTGTCGGTCATTATAGCACGACCCGTAGCAAAGACCAACCATCGGGGTCCAGGGAGCATCCCGCTCCCACCAGTCGTCGGCGTGCGGATTGCGTGGTTGTGTTGGCAATGGGCATACGATATAATCAGCTCGCTGCGCTATGCGGCTGTTCGCCCGCGCTTCGCGTCCTGACGTCGCAAGGTGCTGTTGGGGCAGCTCAGGCCACCAGGGCTGCGAGGACAACGGTGAGGCGGAATGAGGTTTGATGCACTTGTTCGCAAACCCGCTGTCCGGGTGGATGGGAGCTCCAGCGTCGGGCCTTTCTGACTCGGACGGGCTAGAGCGCACACTGCGGAGCAGGTGGCAGGT
>JASFVD010000293.1:0-4072 GCA_050050015.1 Anaerolineae bacterium
TGGGAAACTCCTCGGCGTAGAAACGGTCAAAAGCGCGCTCCAGTTCTTCTCGGTCAGGTCTGAGGGCCGGATAGAAAACGGAGGCAAAGACTTCTTCGTTGGTGAGCGTCTCAGAATGGTCGGCGTTCATGGCCTCGCTCGCGCGCAGCAGCTCGCCCATGAGGCGCCTTGACGGCACAAGACCGTCGAGGTAGCGAGTCAGCGCATCGAAGTATGCAGGCAGGAATCTGTCCATCCGGTTGCCCAGCAGGGTATCATCTAGATCAAAGAGTACCGCCCTAAGCATCTTCCCCCTGCATCTCCGCCGCCTCGAAGAGCCTCGTCGCGTCCGGATGACAGTGCCCGCACCCTACGTAGGGGTTATCTACCTCGACCTCGTGCTCCGTGCACACGGCGTAGACCTCCACACGGTGCACTAGACCAAGCCACCGCCGCACCACCTTGGCATCCAACACCATATGGGGACAGGCGTTGGCCCCCAGGATGTCGGGCACGGGGCAGCGCTCACACCGCTTCGGCTCCCAGGGCCTAGACTGTCGATTGCGCTTAATAAGACGACATTCCTGCTTGGACAGTCCACGGTAGAAGTCCTCATAGTAGTAGGGACACTCAGTACCAGCCGGCGTCAGCATCAGCGGCCCCGTCCGCGCGAAGCCCAGTCGACGGGCTCATTCCAGTCGTTAGCCTTCCAGGGCATGTTTTCCGGCTTGACGAGCGGAATGATGTCCTTGAAGAACCCGAGGCGTTCCTCGTCGCTCAGTGGCTGGAAGGACTCAGCGATGGACAGGTTCTGCTCGAGTTGGGCCATGGTCTCCATACCAACCACCACGGTGCTGACGGGCAATCCGAAGGCATAGCGCAACGAACGCTCTACGTCGTGCGTCAGACTGCCCAGTCCCAGGACCTTCATGCCTATCGTCGCCACGCCCTGCGCGTTGGCAACCGGCAGGAACTCTTCGGCAAAGCTCAGCACGAAATGGTCCAGCGCCGAGACCGCAATGAGAGCGCTGTCGAACGGGAAACGATCGAGAGCCTCAACGAGGATCTGGGGATCTGTATGGCAGCTGATGCTGATGTTGTCCACGACGCCCTCATCGCGGGCCTCCATGGCCGCCTCCAGCGCGCCATCCTTCCCCATGAACGCGTGAAGCCGTGCGTAGTCCCAGACGTTATGCAGCCGCCATTCATCAAGGTGGTCGGTCTGAAGGCGGGCTAGACTATCCTCCAATTGCCGGAGTGCGCCATCGCGGGTCGTGTCCCAGGTCTTGGTCGCGATCCACATCTCTGAACGACGATGCCGGACTACTTTGCCCAGACGGGTTTCCGCCTGCCCCAGCGAATAGATCCAAGCGGTGTCGAAGTAACGGATCCCTCGATCTATGGCCGTGTTGACGATCTCGATCGCCTCTGCCTCCGTGCAATCATGATCGTCAACAATGCGTTGCCCTCCAAAGCTCAGGATGGGAAATGACTCTCCCGTCTTGCCAAACGGTCTTGTCTCCATTGCGTCCCCTCCTAGCGCCGTTCCACGCTGTCGCAGGTCGCACTAATCTTCGGTCGCGTCCACCAAGGCCCGCAGATCCTGTTGAAGGGCTCCCAGCTCATCACCATAGCACTCCCAATCACCATTCTGGAGGCACTCTTGGGCAGCCTCGTAGTGTGCTTGAGCCGAGCGCGCCAGATCTGCCACACGGCCGCTCGCCGCCGGGGTCGGCTCCTCGCCCGTCGCGGGTGCCGGCTCGGTCTCTCCTTCCACTGCGGCCCCACCCAGGACTTGGGCCAGACCCTCTGAGAGAGTGCTCTCCATCGCCACGCGGTTCTGATAGGAGACGACGACTCGCTTGAGCTCCGGCAGCCGGCTTGCCTCTGCCTGAAGGTAGATTGGCTCGATGTAGAGCAGAGCACCATTGATCGGAGTCACAATCAGATTGCCACGATTGACAGAAGAGCCGCGCTGATTCCAGAGCGTGAGTTGCTGAGAGATGCTGGGATCCTGATCTATGCGCGACTCCACCTGCATCGGGCCGTACACCAGCGAGTCCTTCGAGAACTTGTAGACCCCAAGCTGTCCGTAATCAGCCCCATCCGAATCAGCGTACAGCCAGGCGATCATGTTCTGCTTCCCAGCCGGCACATACGGACGAATCATCATGAACTCGGCTTGCTCGGCACCGGGAAGCCGAACAGTGACGTAGTAGGGAGACATCTCCGCCTGCTCAGACTCTCGCACCTCCATCGGTGTTTGCCACAGATCCTCCTGGTTGTAGAAGACTCGCGGGTCCCGCATGTGATATGCACCGTAGAGGTCCGCCTGGATCCGAAACAGTTCTTCCGGGTAGCGCCAGTGCTCGCGGAGCGCAGGGTCCATCTCCTCTAGCGGAGTGAACAGCTCCGGGAATATGGACTGATACGTTTGAATCACAGGATCGTCCGGGTCGACGACATAGAAGGTCATCTTCCCAGTGTAGGCATCAGTGGCAACCTTGACGCTGTTTCGAATGTAGTTGAGCCCGCGGATCGGCCTCGAATAGGGGAAGCGGTCGCTCCACGTGTAGGCATCTAGGAGCCAGACCACTCGTCCTTCCAGGATCACGGGATAGGGATCCGGATCCAACCACAGCATGGGCGCCACCATCTTCACCCTGTCGGACAGGACTCGGTGAAAGAGAATACGACTATCCGCGTCAGTCGCGTTGGAGAGCAGGATTGGCGTACTGCTGAAGCGCAGGGCAAATGCGATGCGGCGCCAAATCCCTCCCATCGGCACGCCGGCGCCTCCCTCGTAGCGCGCGTAGACGTTCTGGTCACCTTTGGGATAGTCGAACTCATCCTCGGTCGTGTTTACGATGACGTAGTTAGACGTCTTCTCACCGAAGTAGATCTCCGGACGCGTAACCTCTATCCTTGAATCTTCGCTCTCAGGGGGGATATTGCGCACCAGCAGACGCGGCAGCCCTTCCTCGCTCACCTCGCCCACAGGACTCAAGCACAGACCGTACCCGTGCGTGTATATCAAGTGCTGATTGATCCAAGTACGAGCATCCTCGCGCATTTGTTCGATGTCCAGCTCGCGCACCGCCAAATTGACCTGACGCAGCCTACCGCCGAGTCTGTACCGGTCGATGTCAACGTCGGCGAACGTGTAGTAGGTGCGGATCTCCTGAATTTGCTCGTACGTCGTTCTCAGCGGCTTCCAGTCCCACAGCCGCACGTTGTCGAGGGTCTCGCCATTGGCCTCAAGATCCTGAGCCGTCAGATCCCCCTTCAGCTGATAGTCAGACTCCTCTATCTCAGCGAGACCATAGGCATACCGAGTGAACTCGATATTGTGCCCGATGTACTCTCGCTCGAGTGCCAGCTCATTTGGCTCCACAGTGAAGCGCTGAACCGCGGCGGGGTACGACTGCCCGATCAGGCTCAACACCAGCCAGGCAGCGCCCACGTATAGGAGGAGCCTCCAGCGACGGATGAAGATGTTGACCAACAGGACCAAAGCCCCGATCAAGACCACGCCCGTCAGCAGATAGAGAAGCGGCATCCGGGCATTCACATCGGTATACCCAGCGCCGTGAACGACGCCAGCGGATGACTCGATCAGCGCCCACCGCTGCAGCTGATAGCTCACCGCCCTGCCCGCCAAGAACAGCGCGCCCAGGACTGAGAGGTGTCCGATCGCTTCCGCCTGGCGGACCCGGCCTGCCAGAACGTACACCAGGGCATTCCCGATGACCGTCACGACGACCAGACCCATGCCCCAACTGACGAGAAACCGATAGAATGGTAGCTTGAAGACGTAGAAGCTGGCATCCATCAAAAAGATCGGATCGCTCAGCCCAAAGGGCACCCCGCTGCGGAACCTGAGAGCCGTCATCCACTGTCCCGCGGCTGTCGAGGCCATCGTCAGGGCTACCAACGCCCCAATGACGCTGAGAAAGATGGTCAGCAGGCGGGCGCCGATGGTGATTGACGCCCTTCCTTGTCCTCTGATCTGCAATCGCAATCGGCCAAGCAGCCGTCTCGGGAGATAGAACCAATTGATCGCCAAGAAACCAGCGACGACCAAGGCGCCTGC
>JASFVD010000294.1:0-4058 GCA_050050015.1 Anaerolineae bacterium
CGGCGCCGGACCGCTCGCACAATGACGACCAGAGCAGTCAGCATCGTGAGAGCGAGGGAGCTAGCCTTTGTGAGTGCGGTCAGGCCCAGAACGGAGCCCAACAGCAGGTACCGTGCAGCGGTGTCCCGGAACGTCACAGCCTGCCTTGTTGCACCTGGGCGCAACATCCCGAGCAGCAGCAGCAAGGCGAGGCTGCTTAGAGGGACTACTAGATTGTCGTTGTTGACGGAGCCCGCGATGAACACGACCATAGGCGTGAAAGCGTGTATGGCGGTGGCTCCCAAGGCCAGTGCGGGTCTGCCAGGGAGAACTTCCCGCACCACCAAGTAGGTCAGTGCAACACCTAGGGTGGCCATAGCCACGGAGAGAAGGCGCGCCACGTGAACCGCCAACACCGTCCCGTGCCAGGGGAAAGCCTCTCTCTCCGGCCGGTGGACGACTAGGTTGACGTTGCCGTCCGGTGTGGCGATTCCGTTGTCGACGTGCGGGTTGAGGTGACGAACCTCGGCCATATCCGACGTGTCTATCCAGCAGGTCGCGAGGGCGGCGAGGGCGTAGTAGAGCGGGGGCTGGCTTCCCTCCTGACGCCAGGGACCGATGTTGGCCGGATCCTGGACCGGGAGGGACCAGTTCTCGGCGATGGTGTTGACCATCGGGTAGTGCCATAGTTCATCCGAGGCCTCGAACGGAGGCACCACGATGCTGTAGATAGTCCCCAGGAGGGCAAATACGACGAGTACGGTGACGAGTGTCGTTCGCTCCATCCGCTTGTTCATTGGCGATCTGCGATCAGCTCACCGAACACCGCCGCAGTCTGCCGTGCGATGCTGTCCCAGGTGAAGTGTGTCGCGAGGGACCTTGCCCCAGCCTCCAACCGTGCCTGCATACTTGGGTTGGTCGACACCCGTAACACAGCCTGGGCCAGCCCTGTGGGATCCCGTGGATCGACCAGGACCATGTTTTCGCCGTCCTCGACTTCGGGAAGCCGAACCGCCGGCCGCGTGGTGACGATTGCACGTTCGTGAGCGAGACAAGCGAGCAGACTCCCGCGCCGGAACGAGGCGCCGTCCCGATAGGGTAGCACACAGATGTCTACCGCGAGAAGACTGGCGGAGACCTGTGCGGAGGGCACATAGCCGGTGCGGTGGATGCGTTCTCGTAGATTCAGCTCGGTGATCAGGTGCTCGACTCGATCCGCGTATGCGCGATTCGTGGGATCGGACGTTCCTACGCGACCACCTATCTTCAGCAGGTGCGCGGGTGAGCCCTCCTTCACCAGCAAGCCAAGGGCCTCGATCAGTTCCTCGCCACCTTTACTCTTGTTCAGGAAGCCGAAGTAGCCCAGGACGAGGTCGTCGCGCCCGATGCCCCAGCGCGCTCGCTCAGCGTCCCTGTCGTACCCGGGCGCTAGCGTCGGCTGAATGTTGCTGCCGATGGGGATCCGTACCAGGAGCGGTGTCCTTTCTCTTAGGTCAGGCAGGCTCAGCTCATCCTCGCGATTGGTGACAATCACGCCGTCCGCACGGCGAGCGAGCAAGCGCACGACCCACTCGCGCAAGGGCCCCGCCTTGGGGAAGAGATAGGGGGCCTTGAGGTCGTGGAACGTCACTACTACCGGCGGTCGTCGGCCCTTCCCAGGCACCAGGTTGATGGCTGGATGCAAGTCGTATGCGGCAGCCTGATACTGGATGTTCAGGATGTCAAGGTTCAGATCGTCTGACAGCCGAAGAATCCGTCTCCAGCAGCCGAACCCCCAATCTGCGACCACACGGTGCACGTTCACTTGGTCCGGTGCAGACGTCGACTCTGCGGGGCGAGGCGTTGAGGCAGACGTCGGAGAGGATGTGATGACGTGCACGTCGTGCCCCAGGCTCACCAGGGCGCGGGCTAGTTGCTCGGTGAAATCACCCACGCCACCGTGGTCAGGGGGATACTCGCCGGTTATCAGCCCGATGCGCGCCATTGTGCTCACGACGGGCTTCGAAGGCCTGAAGCCAGCACCTGTCGGTAGGCAGTGACGCGCTGGGCGCGCAGCGCGCGTTTGTGACCCACCAGCCACTTCGCGCCTTCTACAGCCAGCTGCCAGGCATAGGTTGCCATCAGGTACCAGCGGAGCACCTCGGCCGCCAGGGCTCCGTGGTACTTGCGGAAGTAGCGGACCTTGCTTGTCTGGAAGTGTACGTGGCGGGCCGCGACGACCTGCTCGCTGCTCTTCCCCACGTGGTGGACGATGCGTGCCG
The DNA here is from genome assembly GCA_050050015.1 of Anaerolineae bacterium. Lineage (GTDB taxonomy): Bacteria > Chloroflexota > Anaerolineae > B4-G1 > B4-G1 > SKLM01. Next base: position 2,241 of record JASFVD010000294.1, read on the forward strand.
ACGGGAAGTAGACGACGCGCCAACCGGCCTCCCGAAAGCGTCTGCACCAGTCGAGCTCCTCGGAGTACATGAAGAAGCCCTCGTCCATCAGACCGGCATCGTCGATGGCCTCACGTCGAGCCATCATGGCGGCCCCGGTGATCCAATCAACATCTTGCGCGATATCGTCGCGGCGATCGCTGAGGTAGTAGCGCCGCAGCACGCGTTGGAGCGGCTTGGTCAGGATGCTCGCCAACCCGCGTGATGGAGCATCGACGACGGCGGGCTGAAGCCACGTGGACTCAAGGAAGGCTGTCGCCAGTGTGGGGAAGCGGCGCCGGGAGGACTGAACAGTCCCGTCGGGGTTGACAAGCTGCGGACCGAGCATCCCTACGTCCCCGTGTTCATCGGCAAAGGTCACAAGCTCTGACAGGGCATCTCCGACCACCTCTGTATCCGGATTGAGGAAGAGGATGTACCGACCATCGGCCAACGCCATGCCCTGATTGTTGGCGGCTGGGAACCCCCGGTTGTCGTGGTTGGCGACCAGCTGCACGTCCGGAAAACCCTCCCGTACCATCATGGCGCTTCCATCCTCGGACCCGTTATCGACGACGATGACCTGGATCTCAAGACGTGCGTTGCTGTTCTGCCTTCGCTCGGCGCCTAGTATCGACTCCAGGCAGCGGCACAGGTGGCTGCGGACGTTCCAGCTGACAATGACAATCGAGAGATCGGCCATTCCTTCACCCTGCAATAAAGACGAACGCTTGGGTTCGGGACCGGGGGTGGCTAGAAGCGACGATCTACGGTAAAATCGGCTAGGTCGAGCAACGCTGTCCGGTAGGTTGAGGATGCGAAATGTTGGAGGGCTTCCTTGGCCCGGTCTGCGTGCTGGCGCGCCGCCGTCAAGGCTTCTTCGATCGCTGGGGACGCGATCACAGCCTGGACGGCTTCCTCCACCGTTGAGTCGGACCGATCACCATCAAGCACTTGACGCACCGCCGATGCGCCGGGCCGTGCCTCAAGGTAGAGCAGTACAGGCAACGTAGCGAGACCTTGCCGCAGATCGCTGCCCACGGGTTTTCCTAGCTTCTCCTCGTCGGCCACGAAGTCAAGCACGTCATCCACGATCTGGAAGGCTGTGCCGATCCTCTTACCGTAGGTCCTGAGGGCCCTTTCTTCCCCGCCTGGAACGTCTCCCAGAATAGCTCCGGCCTCCGCGGAAAGGGCAATGAGCGACGCGGTCTTCGCATAGATGCGCTGCTCATAATCCTCCAGAGCGTTCCGAATGGCGGTCCCGTTGAACATCTGCCGGATCTCGCCATTGCATATGACCATGAGCGTCTCCGCAAAGCGCTGCGTCAGTCGTACGTTCTCCGTCCTGGCGACAAGATGGGCTGCTCGGGCGAAGACGTAGTCACCGGTTAGGATTGTGGCGGCGGGCGTCCAACTTGCGTTCAACGTCTCAACCCCGCGGCGGATTAATGAGCCGTCGATAAGGTCGTCGTGCACCAGCGTCGCTGTGTGAAGCATCTCCACAGCGGCTGCCAGACAGATCACCTTTTCTGTTGGGGGATGATAGAAGCGATTGGCCAGCAGTGCCAGCGCCGGGCGTACGCGCTTGCCCCCGCTATTCAGGATCGTATCCAGCGCAGTGGCCAAAGGTTCGATGTCCGCGTGGGGCGCTTCTCGCATCTTGCGTTCGACCTGAGCCAGGTCTTGGCTGACCAGGGCAAGGCCGGGAATCGTTTTCAAATCCTCATCCTTTCAGGCGAATCAAGCAGATTGAATTCCTATTCTTGGGCCAGGATTATGGCATATCGAGCCGGAAGAGGG
>JASFVD010000295.1:0-4055 GCA_050050015.1 Anaerolineae bacterium
CAGACACGCGAAGTAGTTCTCCAACAGCAAGTAGGGCAGGATGAGCAGTGCCACGGTCAGGATGTAGGCTGAGCCTGTGTAGATAGATGCTCTCAGAGGGTGTTTGGTCGTCTCCTCGGCCCTCGTCGACAGATACTCCGACGCCCCCATGGACAAGGCGGCGGCGACGCCGGTGATGGAACCACTCAGGGCGATCAGGTCCGTGTTCTGGAGCGCCAAGGTCAATCCGGCGAGGGCGCCGGTGAGCTCCACCAAGGCGTCGTTGAGGCCTAGGACGATCGAGCCGGTATAGCGCAGCCTCTCCTCGTCGAGCATCGCAATCAGGGCTTCCTCGTGCTCGTTCTCATCCTGGGCGATGGATGCTGCCCTCTCGATGATGCCCTCCAACTGTGCGTAGTTCTCCCGCGCGCCTTCCTCGCCTTGTTCCATCAACTTGATGCCAAACGTGAAGCCGAAGACGCGGCTTATTAGATAGTACTTCCAGATGCGCCACCGGTCAGGCGCTACGTCCTGTTGCGTGTACTCACGCCAGTCGTGATAGTGCCGCAGCTCATCCTCGGCGATCTCCCGCAAAATGCGACTGTTGTTGGGCGAATCGATAGCCGCTGCCAGCTTCTCGTAGATGTAGTGTTCGGTGATCTCATCTCTCTGATACGTGAGCAGCTTCTCCGTGATGTCCTGGCTGAGCATCGCGCGATCGTGCTGGGCCATGGTGCAGCATTCCTCCCGCAATCTGCTGCGTTCGTTTCGCCACCGTTCGGTCAGGCGAGCACAGGGTGGAGCCTGGCTTCGGGGTCGACCGAGTGGCACGCAATTCGTGCCCCGTGCGGCCATTCTGAGGCCTTCGTGTTCGCCTACACTGCGTCATACCTCTCGCAGACTCTCCGATGCTGATGCACGCCGGTCGGGGGAACAGTTGGATCGTGGGGATTATAGCGCAAGTGGGGCTGTTGTACAGGCAGGAGCGGTCGACTCCTCTGGGTCACGATGCATCGTTCCCACAGAGGCGAACGACCACGAGGACGGACCGTCCGTGCGGACGAGGTGGCCGATTGCTCAGAGCCTTCCTCTACGCTGCTCATCTCTCGCCGCGTCTCGAATGTACGCTCTGGCGCGCAGAGGCACGGGGGCAGTCTGCTGGCGGACCTGTGCCAATATGGTTGAAGCCTAGCGTGAGCAAGGAGACTCTTCGTCGAGAGCGTCTAGCGGAGCGACTGATCGATCGCCCTGTTGACCGCACCAAGCTCTGCTGTAAGCTCCACGGGCGGATTGGCGTATCGGGCGACGACGTTGTCCAGATCCCCGTCGTGATAGCCGACCTTGAACTTGGTAAACTTCAGGCCATGGGCGGTAGAGATCACCACGACCCGGTGGTGCTCTCGGATCTTCCCACGCTCCACCAACTTGAGCAAGGCAGCGAGGGCTACGCCCGTCTGCGGGCAGGTATACAGGCCGACGCGATCGGCGCGCGCTGCCGCATTTGCCAACTCATCCTCACAGGCCTGCTCGACCACGCCGTCGAACGCCTGCAGCACCTTCACCGCCCTCTCGTAGCTGACGGGCGCGCCGATCTGAATGGCGGTGGCAGCCGTTTTCTTGGCCTTCACCGGCTGGTATTCCTCGAAACCAGTTTGATAGCTCAGGTAAAGGGGATTGGCATTGGCGGCCTGGGCGCAGGCGATGCGCGGCAGCCGGTCGATGAGGCCGAGGTCGTGCATCAGTATCAAGCCACGCCCCAGGGCGGTCACGTTGCCGAGGTTGCCGGCGGGGATGATAATCCAGTCCGGGACCTCCCAGTCGAATTGCTGGACGATCTCGATCCCCACCGTCTTCTGTCCCTCGATTCGCAGGGAGTTCAAGGAGTTGGCCAAATAGATGGTCGGGTCGTCCGTCAGCTTCTCTACGATGGTCATGCAGCCATCGAAGTCGGTGTCCAGTGCCAGAACAAGGGCGTCGTTGGCTATGGGTTGGACCAGCTGGGCAGTGGAGACCTTGCCGCGGGGCAGGAGAATTACGGCTGGAATGCCCGCTGCGGCCGCGTAGGCCGCGAGGGCAGCGGAGGTGTCGCCGGTGGAGGCGCAGGCTACGGCTCGGATCGGCTTCCCGTCGGCCAGCATCTGTTTGACGACGGATACGAGCACGGTCATACCCAGGTCCTTGAAGGATCCAGTGTGACTGTTCCCACATTGCTTTACCCATAGGTCCGATACGCCGATCTCTTTGCCAAGCCGCTCAGCCCAGAAGCAATTGGTGTGACCCTCGTACATCGACACGACGTTCTCGTTTGCCACCTGCGGGAGCACCCACTCCTTCTTGCCCCAGACGCCGCTGCCGTACGGCCAATCGTTGGTGCGGGTCCGATCGTCGAACAGGGCCTTCCATTCGTCCGCGCCTCGATCCTTAAGGGCCTCGACATCGTGCTTCACGTCCAGAAGCCCGCCGCAGGTCTCGCAGTGGTAGATCACGTCGTATACGGAGTGGCACTCTCCGCAGCCGCGGGTGCATTCGAGCCAGCAGTGATGTGCCATGGCGCTTTCTCCCCCCTTTCCAGTCCGCTGGTCTAGCGAGCTCCCACCGCGTGGGTCTCGACTCGGTGGATAGGTAGAAGTCCCTCGTGTGCCCATTCCTTGGTCGGGATCGAAGCCTCGTCGGGCTTGTCCGAAAGGCCAAACAGCAGGGCGCCCTCGCGCTTCCAGCGCAAGGCTGCCTCTCGGACCTCTTGCGTGATGACGATCTCGCTCGCCAACAGGTCTCGAGCTGAGGCATCGTCAGGCAGATAGCCCATACGCTCGACTGTGGCGCGGTACTCTTGGTAGCGGAAGGCTTTGAATGGCGTTGGATCGCCCGCCTGAACTCGATCACATATCCGCTCGTGAATGGGGCGCAACGAGGCAGCCAGCTTGTCTGATCGTTGGCTGACCTCGGCGATGAACTGCTCGAAGGTTCTCAATTCCCCGGCGCGTACGCGCCGTACGACTGATGCCGGCTGGTATAGACCGCTACCCAATATGAGGCAGACGTAGGCCAGGTAGTCTTGGTTGTCAGCGGTGAAGGGGTGAAACTCGGAACGATTGAGAACCTCGTAAGCAGACTCGAATGCCTGCGCATCGAAATCGTCACGCAGCAACTGGCCGACCGTGCGGCGCACGGCTTCGACACGGACCTGATTGATGACGTGGTCGTTCCGTCCCCGTGCGCCCAGGGCGGTCTTGTCGAGGTCGATGATGATGGCCGTCTGCTCGTCGGTGGGGAAGCCCTCCTCTTGGCAGAACTGTTCGAAGGAAGGATGCGAGGCACCGCCGGCGATATCACTCCAACGGCTGGCCAGGTAGAGGGCGCTATTCTCCTTTTCCAGAATCTCGGGCGGCGCTGGATCCTCTGTCTCCGAGGCAATGAAGGCCACGCCGGGCCAGCCTCCAGCAAGGGCGATGTTGGCAAAGGCGTTCCCGTCGTTCATGCGCGTGTCGCCGACGTATATCAGCCGTTCTAGAGAAGTGGTCGGCGCACTCAACGCCCTCGCCGCCCTGAGCAGCTGAACGATCACTCTGGCGTAGGCGGGCTGGCTCTTACGCGGCGTGACGCCCTTGGGGATCCCGGCACGCTCCCTGACGTCGGCGAGCGCTGGCAAGCGCTTGTCCACGGGGGTCAAGCTACGGAAGACGACGAAGTCGCCTAGGAACCCGTGAACGGATGTGCGACCGTGAGTCTCCATAGGATAGCTCCGTTGAGCAATGCACAAGACCTAGAACGCAGCCAGAGGGCGTAGCACCGAAGACGCAGACCTGCCTTGTCAGATTCTACGGATCACATCTCACTTTCTTCTGACGAACCAGCAGTAGTCCCCGTGCACGTGCATCTGATCCCGCAGGTCCGGGGCGAGTCGATTCTCCTCGTCGGCCACAATGACGGCTCCGACGTTGGCCCGGCTCTCCTCGGCGACGATCGCACGAGCCGCTCTGACGGCACGGCGCTGCGCTTCGGCAGGGACGGAGGTGAGTCCCTCTATCCAGAGACCGCGGTACATCAGCGTGTCCACTATGATACGGCGACCACCG
>JASFVD010000296.1:0-4052 GCA_050050015.1 Anaerolineae bacterium
CCTGGTGGCCAAAGCAGGGCCGGGCTGGGAGGTCGTGACGGTGCCGCTCGAGAGCCTCGCTCTGCGCTCGGCAGGCCCCACGCACGCGGATGCTTTCGACCCGTCGGGCGGTGCCGTGCAGGAACCAGCGGGCGAGGAGGTGGTTCAGCTGAGCATCAAGACAGACGACTACGGATACTACGATCTTGAGAGGACGGTGCTGAGGGCATCGCTGCCCCAGGTGACGCGGATCCTGACAGCAGCTCTCGTCCTCGAGGATGTACGGACGGGCTGGGACACGTTCTACGAGCCGCTGCCAGCGCCGACCATCAACCTCCACCCGGGGACCTGGGCGAGCGCGGACTGGACCCACTCTGCGGACCTGTGGGCGGCGTACGACGGGTCCGTCGTTGGCAGCTGTGACACGGAACCGTTCTACGCCGCTGGCAGCAGGCGAAAGCGACTCGCCATGGAGCTGGATCCGTCCTGGCTGCGGCCTGGTCAAGCCTTGCGCTTGACCATGCGGGACAGCCAGGATCACGTCGATTTCCGCGAGACGTATGCCGACAACCGCACGCGATGGGTTGTGGGGCTTGTGGGCGCGCATCTGCGACTGACCGTGGAGTAGGCAGGGAACGGGGAGGATCCATGGGGACCAGGACACTGATGGGCACTGGTTTGACCGCCGCGCTTGCGGCGACGCTTGCCTTGGCGGCTTGGGCACGAAGCGGGCTGGGACCGCAAGCAGCTCCTTCGGCGGCAGCGGCGGGGCGTATCTACGACCAATGGGCGTTCGAGGAGTTCGACGGCACCGGTACGAGCTGTGTCGATGGGTGGCAGTGGCACGATGCATGGGGCAGCAGCGAAAGGATCTGCAGCTCTGGTCGTGTCAGGATCATCCAGTCCGCCTTTCCCGCGCGGGGGCAGGGCATGCTGTGGCGAAACGCGGAGAGCGGGGGCCTGCTCCCTCCGGCCACCCAGGGTCGCAACGTAGCCATCGAGGTGCGGCTCAGGTACCCGCTGTGGAGGGGGTACGGAACCGATGGCGTGGTCGTCTTCCAGGATCCGTACGAGGGCGAGCGCACGTGCTTCGACAGCACTCGGAAGCATCATCACGACGACGCCCACTGCCCGGATCCGTCTCCGACCATCGTCGGACACAGCCACGCCGCGGGAGGGGTGGACTGGCGCAGCGCCAAGCTTGACGGCGACTGGAACCATCCCGCCGGGAACGGGTGGAGCGTGTGGGACAGGGGGGTGGATTGGATCATCGCTCGCTGGGAGCATCGAGCGCAGGACGACCACTGGGACTTGTACGTCTACCGGACGGACGATCAGCCCGACGATCCCATGCAGCCGTATCGCGACCAGCTCCCGGAGGGGCACTGGACGCGCACGGCGCCGGCCCCCGAGGCCGTCAGAATCGGCCATCATATCTGGTTCACGGGCCACGGCGTCGGTGACGGGGCCGGGGAGTGGACGGACCCGGAGGTGGACTACATCCGCGTCTGGACGTGGGACCTCGCCACGCCAACGCCGACGGCGACGAACACGCTTGTGCCGACGGACACGCACACGCCAGCACCGACGGACACCGCCACGGCGGTCCCAACGGACACGCCCATGCCCACGCCGACCGGCACACCGACGCCGCAACCCCTGGTTCTCTCGGGACGCGTGTACGTCGACCTGGCCGGGGAGGGCTCGCCTCCCGGCGTCGGGGGCGTGGACATCCATCTCGAGGCGCGGTACAGGAAGTGGGCGCAGGTCGACGCCCGGCTCAGCGCCGTGATGCCGACGCCGTCTCCGACAGCATCGCCGACTGACACGCCCCAGCCGCCCGCGCCGACGCCTACGCCAACCGAGCCTTTTTGGCCCACCCCGACGCGGACGCCTGTGCTCAAGCCGACCATACCGTGGTCCACGAGGTCGGTCGCGAGCTCTTCCGTGTCGAGCCCGTTCAGGGTCTCTTGCCCTCCCATGCTGCCCCTGATCATGAGAAACACCGAACCCCCAAGCCGTGTGCCGGCCGCGGCCAGCTCTCCGCTTCCTCACACGCCTCTGCCTACTGTGACGCCGAGCACGCCCACCCCCGAGTATCGGTGGCTCTACCGCGTAGTCCGGGGGGATCCGGACCATCTCACGCCGACGCAGGTCTTCTCCGCCACCTACTGGAGCGAGACCCCACCGTTCGGCCTGTCGATGGACACGGACGTGCTCCTGCCGGGCTCCTACCGGTACAAGCTCCTCGCGTCGCGGTGGTCCTATGCGGACCACCAGGAAGGTGAGATCGATGTGTGCTACAGCGACGAGGCGGTGGTGCACGTCTCCGGAGGGGAGAGCAGGCGTATTGACCTGGTTGCCCAGCACGAAGAGCCCCTTGACGTCTGTCTCGTCGCCGATGCGTCACTCGAGGTCACGCCGCAGGCGGTAGACGACCCGGTGTTCAAGGAAGACATCCTATTCGCCCAGACGGGAGTTGCGGGCGGCTACGAGTTTCTCGTTCCATGGTCCGTCTGGCCGTCGGCTCAAGCCCCGGACTCGCGCGGATGGGACGGCGTGTTCATTCGCGAGGTGCCCCCTGTCAGTATGACGCCGGTCAGGGCGGGCCCTGGCTCCGGGCCTGCCGAGGTCATCAGCACCACGCTGATCCGGTACCCGTGGACGGTGCGGGACGACGGGACCACCTATGCGCAGAACGACTTCGCGCTGCAGCCGCCCGCAACCGCAACGCCCACGCCGACGGCAACGCCAACCAACACCCCCACGCCGACCGACACGCCCACGCCAGGCCCAAGCATCACGCCGAGTCCCACGCCGTCCAGCGGCGTGGCGCTGCCTGGCGGCGAGGTCTTTGTTCACGTCTACGAGCAGAGCGCCTCCACCGACCCCCACACGGACTACTGGTGCGATGAACTGATCGGGCTGGAGATGCAGCGATGGGCCAGCCTGGCGCCCATCTTCGCTCCGGACAGCCCGCCACGGCTATGCCACGCCGGCGCCTGCGACGTGGGAACGGTGAGAACCACTCACTTCACCGTCACCGAGATCGTGAACGTGACCGGAGGCCAGCCCGCCTTCGACGCCCCGGGAGGCAGCGTGGTCACCTACGACGGACTGCACCTCTGGGGCGACGCGACCTATGATCCTTGCGAGGGGTTGTGGTTCTTGGCTCTCAGCCAAGGAGGTTTGGCTCCCGTGGCGCCGCCATGCCCGCGCGTTGTGGCCGAGGAAGGATATCCTGGCACGTATCGCTTCGAGGGTACGTTAGCCGTCAGCGCGAGCTGGAGCAGTCCGGTCCCGTACCAGCACGCGTGGACGCTGCCCATCACGTTTTGGGTGGCCCTTCGGTCGCCTCAGCCGCACGCATCCGGGTCGTCGAGTCAAAGCCGCGCTGGAGCCACGGTTGCGGGTGTGCCGTCGCGGCTGTCCCCTGGGCCTGCGCGAGAAGAGCTGCTCGTGCCTGTCGAATCGAATCAAGAGGTTTGCTCGCTGGAGCGAAGGAGGTAGAGAGGGTGAAGAAACGTCATTTGTCATGGCTTGTCTGTCTGCTCATGGGCGCGCTGCTGGCCTCGCCCAGCCGTGCGCAGGAGCCCGTGGGAGCCCCGTTCACCGAGACCGAGCTCCCAGGATGGTCGTGGTGGTGCCATGAGACGATGTGCGCCCTGCTGGCCGACGAGGGGCTAGGCCCGCAGCGCCGCTTCCTGCTTGTGACCCGCCCTGCCGCCATTGATGGCATGGAGGCGGGATGGCTGGGCGGCGGCCGGGTTGTGTGGGAGGGCGTGGTGACGACCCGCGCGGGCCGGTGCCGGGGGCGCATCGCTACGAACGGCGACACGCGCGGATTCCTCGCGACATCCGAGGATTGGGGCGTGGCTGCCATCGGGCCTGAGGATTCATGGCAGGTGACGGCCGGTCTCTACAATGAGGTATTGAGGGGGCAGCCATGACGGCGCCGTCGCGCGATCTAGAGTTTGAGGACGTCGACGGGGCGTGCGAAGGCACGGCGGCATGGCCTGAACACTTCGAGGATCTCGACGACACGGTCGCTGACGCGGGGGACCAGCAGCGAT
>JASFVD010000297.1:0-4044 GCA_050050015.1 Anaerolineae bacterium
CTCAGTCAATTTCGGGTCTAGGGACGCTGCCACAATCATCTCGGAAAGTGTTGGCTCGTGACCGTGGATGATGATGTTGACCATGTCGTCCCGCAGCACTCCGAGGTTTGACTCAGCTCGCACCGGCGCGGGCGTCCCGAACAGGATGTCGGTGAGGTCTGTAGCCAGCATTGAGCCGCCCCAGCCATCACCCAGGGCGCAGCGCATGGTGTGATCCAGAATATGCTCCGCCTCCTGATCGTTGCCCACGTGGGTACGATGGAGGAGCTCGACAACCTCGCGATCAACCGCCCGCGGGGCGATTCCCGTCTCCTTCCAGATCTCCTGTCGCTCCTTGGGAGCCCGTTTCAGGTAGAGAAGCTCGCCCTCGGCCTTGCCGAACTCTCGCAGAGCAGCGTGTGCCACATCGGCCGCGATGTCGCTGATGGGCCGGCGATCACCATCCTCGTCCGTCGTCTGGACGCCCAGGTGTCTGGCTACCTCCATTAGCTTGTCGGGATCCTTCACACCATAGTCAGGGGCATGACCCCTTGCAGCCTCAAGCAGCGTGTAGGCCAGGTCGCGCCCATGATCGGAGTGGGCCGAAGCGCCGGCCGCCACTGCTCGGGCGAAGTTGCGGGCCACGATGGTATCCAACGTGGCGCCGCAGACTCCTCTGGTCGTATTCCCAATCAGGCGACAAGGTCCCATCGAGCAGTTCTTGCAGCACAGACCCGCGCCACCGATATTGCATGCCCTGCTGGCCTCAGCTCGGGCAAAGGCAGTCTCGGCCTCGATCTCGCACGCTAACTGCAGAAGCTCGACCGCTGCTGGATCTCGGCTCGCCTTTTCCGGCGTTATCTGTCTCTTCTTTGCCATCGTTCAGATCTCCTAGTACCGTCGGAACTCGCCCGCCATCTCAAGGTCAATCGCACTCGTTGCGGCCAATCGGACGCCCAGCTTCTCCCACTGGGGATCTCGGCGCAGCTCCGTGGGCTCAACCAAGACGGGGACACCGCCCTCTCCCACCGGATAGCCCGCCTCTGCCATGGCGTCCTGGATGGCTGCGCCATCGAGTTTGTCCGAATCGTACGTCACCATGACCTGCTTCCAGGCCGAGCTCGCATATATCTCCTCTACCCCCTCAAGCTTGCCCAGGGCATCGCGCAGCCTGAGCACGTGGTGGTCAGCCCACAGGGAGGGGACCTCAAACACCACCTTCTCCATGTTCCATCCTCCTTAGAGAATCCTTATGACCGGCCAACGATTACGACAGATTCAGCTCAGTGCCTACTCATAGAGCCGCTTTCCATACCCGCTCTTGCTCGCACACAGCGAGCATGGAAAGCCTCCCTACCGCTGTGCGTCGCGGGCGGGAAAACGGGTAGACGGTATCCACACACCGTCTACCCGCTTGCCATTATCCTCGCTTAGTCCTCCATAGAGCCGTTATGAGAGGCCGATGACCTCTCCCGTCTCCACGTCCAGATCCATGTCCATGAAGGCTGGCCTCGTGGCCAGACCAGGCATCGTGCTCATCGACCCGATCAGGGGATAGATGAATCCAGCGCCCACACTGGCCCGAACCTCGCGAACGGGCAGCGCGAAGCCAGAGGGAGCACCCTTGAGATCTGGGTCGTGACTGATGCTCAAGTGCGTCTTGGCCATGCAGATGGGCAGGTTCCCAAAGCCAGACTTCTCGTAGTTGGCGATCTGCTGCTCGGCCTTCTCGGTGTACGTCACATCGGCCGCGCTGTAGATCTCCTTCGCGATATGCTCGATCTTCTCCTTGATCGACCACTCGACAGGGTAGAGGAATTCGAAGTCGCTGGGCTGCTCACAGGCCTCGACGACGGCCTCGGCCAGCTTGGCTGCGCCCTCACCACCCTCGGCCCAGTGCTCCGTGGGAATGGACTCGAAGGCTCCCTGTTCTAAGGCATAGTCGCGAATCAACTCGACCTCGGCGTCGGTGTCCGTCGTAAATCGATTCACAGCGACGACCACGGGGATACCGAACTTCTTCGCGTTCCGGATGTGAACGCCCAGGTTAACCAGTCCCTGTTCGAGCAGCTCAAGGTTTTCCTCGGTGTAGGCCTTGTCCAGGGGGGCGCCAGGCTTGACCGTGGGACCGCCACCGTGCATCTTGAGGGCACGAACCGTTGCCACCAGGACGACGGCATCCGGGACCAGGCCCGAATAGCGGCACTTGATATTGAAGAACTTCTCCATTCCGATGTCAGCGCCGAAGCCGCTCTCGGTGACGACGTAATCGGCCAGCTTGACCGCGATCTGATCCGCAATAACAGAGGAGTTGCCGTGAGCGATGTTGGCGAATGGCCCGGCGTGCACGAAAGCCGGCTGTCCCTCCAGCGTCTGCATCAGGTTGGGCATCAGCGCGTCTCGCAGCAGAATGGTGACAGCTCCGGCGACGCCCAGGTCCTCCAGGTTGACAGGATTGCCGTTGGTGTCGAGCGCGACCACGACTCTTCCAACTCGCTCTCGAAGATCCTTGAGGCTTGTGGCCAGAGCCAGAATGGCCATCAGCTCGCTTGCAACCGTGATGTCATACCCCGTCTTGCGGGGGAAGTACTTGGAGCGCTCTGCGTCGTTCAAGCCGACGCCTATCTCGCGCTGCGAGCGATCGCAGACGTCGACGACGCGGTTCCAGGTTATGGTCTCTGGATCGATGTCCAGGCGACGATCCAGGCCACGGCGCTTGAGTGCCTCGTCGGACTGTCGGCTCTCGTGATACATGCGCGTATCCAGCGCAGCGGCGACCAGATTGTGAGCAACGCCGATCGCGTGGATGTCGCCGGTCAGGTGGAGGTTGAAATCCTCCATAGGAACGACCTGGCTGTATCCACCGCCGGCAGCGCCGCCCTTGATGTTGAAGGTTGGCCCCATACTCGGCTGTCGAATGCAGCACATCACGTTCTTGCCCAGCTCACTGCCCATCGCCTCAGTCAGCCCGACTGCCGTCGTGGTCTTGCCCTCACCGAGCGGAGTGGGAGTGATGGCGGTCACATCGATGTACTTGCCCTGTGGCCTATCTGCAAACTTATCGAGCACGTCCAGGTGGACCTTGGCTTTGTACTTGCCATAGAGGTCCATATCGTCTTCTACGAGATCGATCTTCTCAGCCATCTCACGAATCGGGATGAGCTCCGCCGCGTGGGCAATCTCGATGTCACTGGGAACAGGATAGACTTTCTTTACCGGCATGCTTTCCTCCTTATGGTATCATCGCATGGTTCATATACAGAAAGCTAAACCCGGACCGAGCCCGGGCGCTAACGCGAGTTTTTTGTATGCCCTTCCGCCACCTGCTGACCCTCTGGCGACGAGCCCGTTTCGAGCGCGCCGCTCACCGCGCTGCGCATCAACCCGCCGGCAACTTGAATCAGGGGTTCACCCAGACCAGGGTCCACGCGCATGGAGGCCGAGCAAGGTGAATGATGGTGGAGCAAGCCTGCGCGCTGCACGGCCTCGTCCACGCTTTCGCCCACCAGCTCCCGCGCCACCGCCCTCGCGGAGCCGCACGCCGTGTCCCGTCTCACGTCGATATCTGATATCCTTCCCCCCTCGCAGACGACATGCAGGACCGGGCGGCCGAAGTGACGGGCAAACTCTCCAATCCAAGGATCCTCAAACGACACGCGATGCTCGCGTACGTTGTACGAGTCTTCGGTGAGAGAACAGAAAGGCTTGGGGAAGACGGCAGTCACTCCTGCCTCGGACAGTCGAGACTGAAGTTGACTCGCCAATCCATCGGGTAGCCAATCAGCGTTGTCCGCCGGCACGATCACCGATTGCGCCCCCGTCCGCTCAACGACGCCTGGCACGAGCTGGGCCACGCCGGTCACCTGTGCGACGGAAACTACCAGCTGCGCGTCTGGAAGATCGGAGGGAAGGAAGGTCAAGGGCGCATCAACGACCGGGGGGAGGTCAGACGGCGCTCGCCAAGCCTCAATGGTCCAAGGCGTTGGTGCAAACCGCCGGACGTGCTCTAGAATACGCTCGCCGTAGCGTCCCTCGTAAAGGAAGAATACTCCAAGACCCGAGGGT
>JASFVD010000298.1:0-4041 GCA_050050015.1 Anaerolineae bacterium
CGGCCAGGCGTTGGGAGAGCTGACAGGCTATATGGCCGGCTACAGCGGTCATACTTGGGTCGACGACTACCCTCGCTACGATCGGCTCGTGAGGTGGATGCAGCGGTATGGCGTGTTTACCATCTTACTGCTCGCACTCCTGCCGAATCCTATCTTCGACGTCGCCGGGATGATCGCCGGTGTTCTCCGCCTAGGTGTCTGGCGGTTCTTGCTCAGCTGCGCGGCAGGGAAGGTGATCAAGAATATCGGCTTTGCCGTGGCCGGATTCTACGGCATCGGGGCTCTATTTCCGTGGCCGTCCGGACATTGACATCCAGGGCCTCGTTTGATACAATTGGGGCATCTGGTCGCCCCGTATCCGCAGATGATTCCCGCGGTCTCCATCGCCCTCGTGCGAAAGCGGCTGTGGAGGCGTGGGGCCATTGAGAGGGACCGGCGATCGGCTCTAATCCGTGTAGGTCGGCAGGACGCTTCTGGGGTTCAACGCCCCAACGATGAGCTTTCACAGCAAGGAGGTAGACGTGGCAGAGGAAAACGTTGGTGCTCCGATGGAAGAAGAAGAGATCATGGAAGGTGTCTCGGAAGAGATCTCGAACGACGACAAACTGTGGGGCCTGCTCAGCTGGCTGCCCTGGGTAGGGTGGATACTGGCCATTATTGCTTTGCTGATCGAGCCGCAGAAGGACCGGCCCTTCGTGCGCTACCACGCCATCCAGTCTCTGGTGGCCAACGTGGTCCTGACCATAGTGGGCATCCTGTTGTCAATAGTGACCCTGGGAATCTGCGCCGCTGTGTGGTGGCTAATCTGGGTTGTGCTTCTCTATCCCGGCATCAAGGCCTACCAGGGCGAGTGGTTCGAGATACCTGTCATAACCAACTTCTGCAAGAATCAGGGTTGGATCTAATCCGCAGCGCCGTCCGCAGATAGCCGCAGCATCTCAGGAGAGCCCTTTTCCATCGAGGCGAAGGGCTTTTCCTTTTTCGCGGCTCCGTGCTGAGGGGCAGGGCTGGGAGCGCTTCGGGCCTTGACCCCATAATGGACCCGGCACGAGTGCTCCGATCGTTGTCGCCCCATCAACCCGCGTTGCGTGCCAGGGAAGGGCATCAATGACACCTTCAATCAAGCGCTGGCAGGTGCATCCGGCTGTCCCGCCGGACCAGCTGTCTCGTTTTCCACACCTGCACCCGCTGTTGGTGCAGGTGCTGCACAATCGGGAGCTAATCGATCCGGATGCTGTGACCACATTCCTTGAGGGCACGGATGAAGAAGTCAATCCTTTCGCCCTCGCAGGGATGAGCCAGGCGGTGAGCCGAATTCGACGAGCCTTACGTCGGGGCGAACGCATCGCTGTATACGGCGATTTCGACGCTGATGGTGTCACGGCGACAGCGCTCTTAGTGCAGACCCTGCAAGCATTGGGTGGCTGGGTGCGACCCTACATTCCGCACCGTGTGGAGGAGGGGTACGGCCTGAACGACGATGCGATGGAGACTCTGGCCAAAGACCGCGTCGAACTCGTCGTCACGGTCGACTGTGGCATCCGCGCTTTCGACGAAATCGACACCGCCAATCGGCTGGGGCTGGACGTCGTCGTCACGGACCATCACTCCGTCGGCTACCAGATGCCGGACGCTGTGGCCTCGGTTAGTCCCCGGCAGAGCCGGGAAGAAGGCGATGAGGATCCTGTAGGGTCGTTCGACGGGCTGGCTGGCGTTGGTGTAGCGTACAGGCTGGCCCAGGCCCTCCTGCGTAGCCATCGGCGGACCCCGGCGAGCAATCAGCCCGTGTCGTTGCGCGAGGAGGACCTGCTTGACCTGGTCGCGCTGGGCACGGTGGCCGATCTCGCCCCTCTTCGCGGCGAGAACCGAGCACTCGTGCGTCGCGGGCTTGAGCGCATCAACGACATGAATCGACCGGGGATCCGGGCGCTCTGCCGACAGGCTGGATTGAGGCCCGGACGGATAGACGCCACGTCGATCGGGTACGTGCTCGGACCCCGGCTTAACGCCGCCGGACGCATAGCTGACGCCGAGATAGCGTATCGGCTGCTCGTCGCTGAGCAAACGGCGGAGGCGGAGGAACTGGCAGTTGTGCTCGACGGCTTGAATCGGGACCGTCAGCAGATGACCCGCGAGGCCCAGGAGATGGCCCGCGAGCTTGTGCTTGAAGCGGAAGAGGATGGCCCCATGCTGTTCGTTGCCACTCCAGAGTTCTCGTCGGGGATCGTCGGTCTCGTCGCCAGCCGTCTGCTGGACGAGTTTTGTCGTCCTGCTGTGGTGGTGGAGATGGGTGGGGAAGTTAGCCGCGGCTCGTGCCGCTCCATCGACGCGTTTCACATCACCAAGGCGCTGGATGCCTGCAGCGATTTGCTGGTACGCTACGGCGGCCACGCGGCCGCGGCCGGGTTCACAGTCGCTAACGCGAATCTGGAGGAGCTGAGACATCGGCTGCGGAGGTTAGCCGCGAATGAGCTGAGTGAGGACGACTTGACCCCGGTCCTGACGATCGACGCTGAGGTCCCTCTGTCAGAGATGACGTGGGATCTGCTGGAGAAGCTGGCGCTGCTGGAGCCATGTGGATACGGCAACCGGCAACCCGTCTTTGCCAGCCGGGACGTACAGGTCCGTCGCTATCGGGCCGTGGGACGCGGGGCACGCCATCTCAAACTGGTGTTGTCGGACGGCGTGGCAACTTGGGAAGCCATAGCCTTCCGGCAGGGCGCGTGGGCCGGTAGCCTGCCGTCCGTCGTCGACGTAGCCTATCATCTGGAGCTCAACGAATGGCGGGGGCAGCGTCGGCTGCAGCTGAACGTCCAGGACATCCGGCTGGCGGACGGAAACTGAGGCGACGTCTGGCACGGCCAACAGGAGGGGGAGGCAATGGAGGTGCGACTCTGATTAGTCGCAGGCAAAGGATCCCCGTCGTTCCGAGGGCAGCGGATTGGGCTAGCGGAGCCATACTATGAGAGTTCTCCTGACAGGTGCAGCAGGTTTCATTGGGAGCCACGTTGCAGAGGCATTGCTGGGCCGTGGCGACGAGGTCGTTGGTCTCGACAATTTCAACGACTACTACGATCCGGCGCGCAAGCGGAGTAACGTGAAGAAGGCGCTTGGGCACGGCGCGTACCGTCTAGTCACGGGCGACGTGCGCGACGAGGAGCTCCTTGACGAACTCTTCGACAGCGAGGGCTTCGACAAGGTGTGTCACATTGCCGCCATGGCAGGCGTGCGGGCGTCGATCGAGCATCCTGAGCTGTATGAGTCGGTCAACGTGCACGGCACGATGAATCTGCTCGAGCAGGCCCGTCAGCACGGCGTGCGGACGTTCGTCTTTGCCTCGTCCTCTTCAGTCTATGGTGCCAGTAACCCCGTCCCCTTCCGTGAGGATGCGGATGTCACCCGTCCCATCTCGCCTTACGCTGCCACAAAGGTGGCTAAGGAGGTGCTGGCCTACACCTATCATCATCTCTACGGCCTCAACTGCACTGGTCTGCGCTTCTTCACCGTCTACGGACCCCGAGGCCGACCCGACATGGCACCCTACCTGTTCACGAAGTGGATTGCCGAGGGTCATCCCCTGCGGCAGTTTGGTGATGGTAGCTCGCAGCGGGACTACACGTTCATCGACGATATCGTGTCCGGTGTCCTGGCTGCCCTGGACGCCGATCTATCCTATGAGCTCATCAATCTGGGGCGCGGCCAGACCATCTGCCTGAGCGACTTTATCCATCTCGTGGAGCAGGTTGTTGGGAAGGAGGCGATCATCGTCCAAGAGCCGACCAAGCCGGGCGACGTGCCGATCACTCACGCCGACATCACCAAGGCGCGCCGACTCCTGGGCTACGATCCCCGCGTGCCGGTCCGAGTGGGGATGGAGCGGTTCTGGGCGTGGTTCCGGAACGAAGTCATCGGCGGCGTGTGACCCGGAGAACGTTTAGCCGTGTCGCAGATTGTCCGAAGCGGACTTGAAAGTTGACCTGGACGCTCTCAACATCTTGAACTGACTGAACCGGGGGCACGAATAGATACCAGAGAAACCAT
>JASFVD010000299.1:0-4039 GCA_050050015.1 Anaerolineae bacterium
GTTCACGGCAGCCTTCGACATTGACAGGAATAAGGTGGGACTTGACCTGTCGGAGGCCATCTGGCAGGAGCCCAACAATACGGCGGAGTTCGCGGACGTTCCACATCTGGACGTACCGGTGGGCCGCGGAATGACGCACGACGGCCTCGGTAAGTACCTGAGCAAGGTGATCACCAAGGCGCCCGGGCCCACGGACGACATTGTCCGAATTCTCAAGGAGACGGAGACCGATGTCGTGGTTAGCTTCCTTCCCGTGGGCAGTGAGATGGCCACCAAGTGGTACGTCGAACAGATCCTGGACGCCGGGTGCGGATTTGTGAATTGTGTGCCGGTCTTTATCGCACGAGAAGAGTACTGGCAAGGACGCTTTGAGGAGCGCGGGCTACCGGTGATCGGGGATGACGTCAAGAGTCAGGTGGGGGCGACCATCATTCATCGTGTGCTCACTCGGTTGCTCCGGGATCGGGGCGTGAGGCTGGATCGCACGTATCAGCTGAACTTCGGCGGGAATATGGACTTCTACAACATGCTGGACCAGGAGCGATTGACGTCGAAGAAGGTTTCCAAGACCGGGGCCGTGACCAGCCAGCTCGACTATGCCCTGGAGGAGGATAATATCCACATCAGTCCCTCCGACTACGTGCCCTGGTTGACGGATCGCAAGTTTGCCCACATTCGGCTGGAAGGGACGACCTTTGGTGAGGTTCCTCTCAACATTGAGCTCAAGCTCGAGGTATGGGACAGCCCCAACTCGGCGGGCGTGGTGATCGATGCGGTTCGCTGCTGCAAGCTGGCCCTTGATCGAGGACTGAGCGGTGCCACCGTTGAACCCTCATCCTATTTCATGAAGTCGCCCCCGGTCCAGTTCACGGACGACGAAGCGCGGCGGAGGACGGAGGCATTTATCCAAGGGGCCACCAACACCCCGGCCGGTGAAGACGAAGCCTGAGCTTGGGCTTCAAGCTGGCACAGAGAGGCCCTACGGGAGGTGCCTCCCGTGGGGCCTTCGTGTTTTCCCTCGTGAATCGTGGCGTTCTACGGAGCACCCATCAGCGACATCTCTTCTGTGCCGGTAGGTGGCGCCAGTAGCGAGTGAGGCAGCTTCCTACGCGTCCTTGACCTCCTCTGCCGCTCTATACCCAGCCGCCAGTGCCCTCAGGTTGACCTCTTCAGTTCCTTCCGGGGCGCGCGCTTTCACTGCCCCTTCCAGCGACTGCCGCGACACAATGCCGGCCAACCCGGCGAGCAGGCCCAGGCCCACGACGTTTGCCGTGATCGCTCGACCCGTGGCGTCTCTTGCCAGGGACGTGAGGGCGACGCGGACGGCACGCGTCGTCGGAGCTCGGCTCACGTGGTCCGTGTCCAAGATGAGGAGACCGTCCCTGCGCAGTTGCTCGCTGTACCGGTCACAAGCCTCCTGACTCATGCACAGGGTGATGTCGGGCTCTAGGACCTTCGGATAATCGATCTCCTCTGCCGAGATGACGACCTCGGATCGGCTGGCGCCACCACGCGCCTCTGGTCCATACGACTGTGTTTGCACGACGTTCTTGCCATCCCGGATGGCTGCCTCAGCCAAGATGATGCCTGCCAGGATGGCTCCTTGGCCCCCAGTGCCGGCGAGCCGTACCTCGTATCTCGGAGTCTTAGGAGTCATCATGAGGTTGCCTCCCGCTGCGCCCTCGCGATGATCTCATCGTATAGCTCTGTATACTCCACAATGTCGCGATCGGCGAAGACGCCGCGTATTATCTTGTCCCCCTTCTCCTCTGCGCTCATCTTCTCGGCCTGTTTCAGTGTCAGGCTCTGCGTCTTGAGGCGCTGCATCATGTCAGAGGCCGTGCCCCAGCGGTTAATGCGACCGAGCGTCGTGTGGCAGTAGCTGACCGCCTCTACTAGGGCGAAACCCTCCTTGGAGACAGCCCGGGAGACGTACGACTCCAGCTCCCGAACGTGATAGACGGTGCTGCGGGCGACAAACGAGGCACCTGCCGTCGTGGCCAGCTCGGCGATGGGGAACTGTTGCTCGATGTGACCGTACGGCGTGGTTGCAGTCTTGACGGATTGCGGCGTAGTCGGCGAATGCTGTCCGCCTGTCATACCGTAGGCGGCATTGTTCACCACGATGGCTGTCAACCCGATGTTTCGGCGGGCGGCGTGGATGAAGTGATTGCCGCCAATGGCAAGTGCATCACCGTCACCCATGACCACGATCACCTTCATCTTTGGTTTGACCATCTTCAGGCCGGTGGCGAACGCCAGTGCGCGTCCGTGTGTGGCGTGCATGGTGTTGAAGTCGACGTATACAGGCATGCGGCCTGTGCACCCGATGCCCGAAATCATAGCCACGTCGTTCTTGTCAAGCTGCAGGGTGTCTACAGCTCGAATGATGGTCCCCAACACGATGCCGATCCCGCAGCCCGCGCACCAGACGTTTGGGAACTTCTTGCTGTGTCGAAGGTAGCGTTCGTGAACTCGTGATTCACTTGCCTGCTTCATACTGCTTGCTCCAGGTCTTCTATGGCTGTCAAGATAGTCCTTGGCTTGATCATCTCCCCGTCCGCCCGGTTGACGCGCCGTACCTTATGGCGTCCAACCACGCGCTCGACCTCAAGGACGAGCTGTCCTCTGTTGAGCTCCGGCACCACCACGTGATCGACTTGAGCGGCGGCGTGCTCAACGACCTCCTCGGCGAAGGGCCAAATGGTCTTGAGACGAAGGAAGCCGACGCGACTGCCCCTCTCTCGCGCCCACCTGACGGCGTGGCGCGCTGCCCGCGCCACCCCGCCGTAGGCGATGACCAGCGTGTCGGTTTTCTCGAGACCCTCTTGCTCGTAGAGGAGGATATCCGACAGAGCCCGGTCGATCTTGCCGAAGAAGCGATCCAACCAAGGCTGGATCTCGTCCGGTCGATCCGTGGGATAGCCCCGCTCATCGTGATGGAGTCCTGTGAGGTGGTAGCGGTATCCCTCACCAAACGGGATCAGCGGCGGCACGTTCACGTTCGGACCTTCTGGTAGATTCTCGAACGGTTTGTACCACTCGGGAGGGACGCGGGTATCAGAGCGTTCTGCCAGATCAAGCGTGTCTGGGTCCGGCAGTTCTATCCGCTCTCGCATATGGCCGACCAACTCATCCATTAGTAGGATCACGGGTGTGCGGTATCGTTCGGCGAAGGTGAATGCCCTAACAGTGAGATCGAAGGTCTCGCGAACGCTGGCGGGGGAGAGGGCAATGATCGGATGGTCGCCGTGCGTGCCCCATCGAGCCTGCATCACGTCACCCTGGGAGGGGCTGGTGGGACGGCCCGTTGAGGGCCCGAGGCGCTGGACATCCACAATGACACAGGGAACCTCCGTCATCGCTGCGAGACCGATGTTCTCCTGCATCAGGCTGAACCCGGGGCCGGAGGTTGCGGTCATTGCCTTGGCGCCCCCCACCGAGGCCCCGATCACAGCGGCGATAGAGGCCAGTTCGTCCTCCATCTGGATGAACTTCCCACCGACCTGTGGAAGACGAAGGGACAGGACCTCAGCGATCTCGGTGGCGGGGGTGATGGGATAGCCAGCGAAGAAGCGACATCCAGCCGCGACTGCCCCTTCAGCGCACGCTTCGTCGCCTTGCATCAATCTCGCAGTCATGCAGTCTCCTCTTCCGTTACGTCGTTCTCTTCTCTCGGTTCGATGTCGGACACGAAGATGGCGAAATCGGGACAGTGAAGTTCGCACCAGCGGCAACCCGTGCATCTCTCCGGGTGGGCTACAATGACCCGACCGTCGTCCCCTTGCTCGAGCACGTCCACAGGACAGAAGTCGACGCACAGGTTGCATCCCTTGCACCAGTTCGGGAAGACGGTGACGCGCCCGCGTGGCAACCGTCTGCGTCTAGACTGGTGCTCTGAGTCGTTCGTCTCTTTTCCTTCAGTCATCAACTCACCTTCTGCATACTTGGTGTGCTTCCTCTCTTTGGAGGGCTCCTGGGAGTCCCGCTGTCATGAACGCAATCAATCATTATCACATGAATGAAGGGTTTGTACCAG
>JASFVD010000300.1:0-4035 GCA_050050015.1 Anaerolineae bacterium
GCTACCATACGCCACAATTAGGAGAGACAACAGATGCCCGGCCAAGAGGTGCTGCATCCTAGCGGCCCGCAGGAGCAGGCTAGCTTGGTTCGGCCTCGTTCCCCATCGTCGTAGGACGTATCGGGCATAGCGCTGCTGAGCCCGCAGAGCATCGCATGACCGCCAGCCTTCCGACCACGGAGGCTGGCTCTGTTTTTCTATTGACAAGGAGACTGCAAATGCTGAGACGGTCGCAACTCTTTGGACGTACGCTGCGCGAGGCCCCTGCTGGCGCGGAACTCACCAGCCACAAGCTGGCCGTTCGCGCTGGTCTGGTGCGCTTCGTGGGCGCAGGACTCTACAGCTACCTGCCTCTAGGCTGGCGTGTGACTAAGAAGATCGAGGCCATCCTGCACGAGGAGATGGAAACTATCGGTGCTCAGGACATGAAGATGCCAGTCCTTCATCCCGCCGAGCTATGGAAGGCGACAGGGCGCTGGGACAGCGTCGGTCCGGCGCTGATGCGCGTCAGAGACCGAGGTGACCGGGAATACGCCCTGGCAATGACCCACGAGGAGGTCGTAGCGGACTTGGCTCGACAGGAGATTCTCTCCTACCGCGATCTTCCCAAGGTCGTCTACCACATTCAGACCAAGCTGCGGGACGAACCTCGCCCTCGAGGTGGGCTTCTGCGCGTGCGGGAGTTTCGGATGAAGGACGCCTACAGCCTAGATGCAGATGCCGAAGGTTTGGACACGTTCTATCCGCGGATTCTCAGGGCATACGAGCGCGTCTTCGCTCGCTGTGGGCTCGACCCGATCGCCGTGGAAGCGGACACCGGCATGATGGGAGGCGCAGACTCGCACGAGTTTATGTTGCCCCATCCCGATGGCGAGGACACGTACATACACTGCCGGTCGTGTGACTACTCCGCCAATGCCGAGCGCGCTGCCTTCCGACTTCCCGATGTCGAGTCCGAGCCGTTGGAGGACCCAGCCCCCATGGCGACGCCTGGTTGTGAGACCATCGCTGACGTAGCCGACTTCGTTGGAGTGCCAGCGAGAAAGACACTGAAGGTCGTCTTCTATACCATCGACGATGGCGACCTGGTACTCGTGATTATCCGCGGCGATCTGGACGTCAACGAAACCAAGCTGCGCAACCTACTGGACGGAGCTGCCCTGCAACCGGCACTCGAAGAGGATGTTCGCCAGGCCGGTGCCGAGCCCGGATACGGCTCGTCGGTCGGCCTGGACGTGAGGAGGGCTGTGGACAGCAGCGGTGTGCTGGTGATAGCCGACCCTTCCATCCAGAAAGGAAACAACTTCGTGACCGGAGCGAATCGGCCCGGGTACCACCTGGTTGGCGTCAACTACCCCCGCGATTTCGCAGTGACGATGATGGAGGATGTCGCTCAAGCAGAAACCGGACACATCTGCCCCGAATGCGAGGGAACGCTGGCTGCCGACTCGGCCATCGAACTCGGGCACTGCTTCAAGTTGGGCACCCACTACGCTGAATCGGTTGGCGCCACCTACTTGGATCCGCAGGGCGAGGAGCACCCGATTGTCATGGGTTCGTACGGCATCGGTGTTGGGCGTCTACTGGCAGCCGTGATCGAGACCCACCACGATGACTACGGGATCATCTGGCCGCCTTCCCTGGCCCCCTTCGATGTCTATCTACTGACGCTGGGAACTGACGAGAAGACCCAGAAAAGGGCTGAAGACACCTGTGCCCAGCTCGAGAATGCGGGCCGGGAGGTGTTGTTCGATGATCGAGAGGAGAGCGCCGGGGTCAAGTTCACCGACGCGGACCTTATCGGCTGTCCCGTGCGAGCCACCGTGAGTCGACGGAGCCTTGAACGGGGAGGAGTGGAGTTGAAAGCGCGCTGGGCGGACGACGCAAGGGTGGTGACATCGGAGGTCTTGGTGGATGCCGTAGGACAGCTTCTAGGCGACTTCTAGCACCCCCTGCGGAGTGTAACACCTAGCGATGTCTAATCTTCGGAGACTTGTTCGGCCAGCGTCACGATGCGGTCGTATCCGGCATCGATCAGCTGTTCCAGCTCCCGGGCGATGTACGAGTACTCGAGACGCGTGCCGCCATACGGATCTGAGATGTCGTAGGCGTGCCCGCTCATCTGGGCTAACATATACACCTTGTGGGCCTGATCCGGGAAGGCGGCTAACAGTGCTTCTGTGTGGCTCTCTGTCATTACGAGGGCCAGGTCAGCCCGTCCCATCATCTGTTCGTTGACGCTCCGGGACCTGTGACCCTGGATATCTATCCCTCGCTCCGCCATCTCGGCGATAGCATAGGCGCTCGCCGGTCGACCGAAGGATGCCCACGTTCCAGCAGAGACAACCCGCCAGCCACGCCTCTCCTCATCC
Source organism: Anaerolineae bacterium (assembly GCA_050050015.1). Classification (GTDB taxonomy): domain Bacteria; phylum Chloroflexota; class Anaerolineae; order B4-G1; family B4-G1; genus SKLM01. The sequence continues at coordinate 2,373 of JASFVD010000300.1, forward strand.
TCCTCCAGTCTAGCCCGGAGAAGCGCCGCCGCCATGGGCGAGCGGCATATGTTGCCCGTGCAAACCACGAGTATGGTCTTCATTCTCCGTCCGTTGGCTGAGACGCGCCCGCATCAACATCGGCAACCTCAGCCAGCGCCATTAGCCCTCCGGCTACGACCGTATGACCACCCATTACCACCGGCACGGATGCCTCCATCGCGGCTCGAGTGAGACTTTGCAGAAACGGATCTTCGATCCTGTCCCAGCGGTACAAGTCAGAGTTGAATCGGTCGACGGCTGAGGGCCAACGCCCCTGACTGGCCAGAAGCACACGGTTGTCCAGCAGAACCCCGTCCGCCAGCTCACCCAGTGTCCGAAAGAACTCCTCGAAGCCAACCAGCTCGAGATAGTCGCCCAAGAGCGAGCGAACCTCTCCGTTCCGCTGGCGACCGCTGGCTCGCATCCCGCGCTCTTCGGAAAAGACTCTGATCCAACACCGAGTCGCCTGCTGAAGCGCTTCCCAGGCTGCTGGAGACACTCGGCCGGCGACTATCAGGCTCCCGCCCTCCCGCCTCATTACTGCCAGTAGCCTTTGGAGTTGCGGCGACTCCCATGCTAGCTCTATAAGATAGGAGCGCAAGTGGGGCCCAATCCCCGCGTGTCGTCTCGCGATCAGCACATCGGCTGGCGTGTCGATGTCAAACCTTGAGCCGGCGGACGCCTGCAAGGTTCGCACCGGGAAACCACCTTCGTTCGCCAGCGTCCAGGCGATACTGTTGTCGTTGGCATGTCCAGCGATCAAGGATGCAACCTCTCGGGCCGGCGTAAACGCCGCCCAATCGCAAGAATGCACGTTGTTGGTGATAACCAGGCGATCGGCCCAACTCAGCCGATCAAGGACCTCGGCCCATTCCTGGACCTGCAACAACGGGGCTGATCCACCTCCGACGTAGAGCACACGCTCCGGCCCATAGCGCTCGATCAACCCAGCCAAACGTCGACCGAAGTGGAAGCGTTCACCTGGTAGATCCGGGTCCAGCGTCACCGGTAGGTCTCCGACGGCCTGCCACCACGTCACGTCGTCCGTAGCCACGACCGTCCGCTCAATGGACGCCATGCCTGCGAGTCCCTCCAACAGGTCTCGTGCTGCGGCTCGGTGTGCTCCCTCCAAAGCTTGTTCCACGCTGCTCTTCCCCCGTCCTCCCACTAGGAGCAAGATCGTCGTCTTTCTCAACAAGCCAAGCCTCCACTCAACCTTGGGACCATCTATCCTCTTCCCGGGCCCTGCATGGAAGTACTTGAAGGCACTCAGCCCAGTCAACGCGCGCAGAAGGCCCCCACGGGCCAAATGATCAAAGAAGGGACCCGGCCTGAGCCGGGCCCCTTCTGTCCTCAACGGTCACAGACCCGTCAGGACATCCACCACCTCTGCCACCTCAGCCCACCTGAGGCTGAAGCAACCCGTAGTTGTCGTCCCGACGCTTGTAGACTGTATTGATGGTTCCTTCCTCCGCGTTCAGGAACACGAAGAAATGGTGCCCCAGAAGCTCCATCTGCTCAATGGCCTCTCCCGGAGTCATTGGCCTAACCTCGAAACGCTTGACACGCACAATCTCCCCAGCCGACTCCTCCTCGACAGGCTCCTCGACAGGCAGGGGCTCGGCCGACGACTGCCACCGGT
>JASFVD010000301.1:0-4000 GCA_050050015.1 Anaerolineae bacterium
ATCCACTCCTCGCTGGGGTATCTCACCCCAGCCGAATTCGAGGCCCAGTGGCGAGAGGAGCATACTCTGGTCTTCGATCTGGAACTAAGAATCGCCTGAAAAGTGTCCAGTTTTTGGGGGTCACTTCAGGGCGCGAGCTGATGCGGGAGGGGTTCCAGAGTTACTTCGCCGAGTATCCAGCATACAAGATTCATGTTGAGAAAGTGGCCCGTTCGGGAAGCGACATCGCCATCGTGGGGAAGACGACCGGCTCTCATGTTCCACCTGACATCGAAGAATCGGAGACGGTGGTTTTTGTCGCCAAGATCGAGCATAATCATGTTGCGGAGTGGCGTGTCTTCTCCGATATGGATATGGATTATGTCAAGTGAAGAGGGGTAGACGATCAATTTGCGGAATGGCGCATGCATGAAGACGCAGAAGAAAACGAGAAGATCCAATCTCACCTGACAGTGCTACACTCCGAGCGTAATCGAGGCGTGCCATCTGCGGGCAGTGCCCTGTGGGCTAACAGCGGTGAATGTGGGCATTTCTGCGATTGGAGCGGGGCGGAAGTGTATACGTACTGCTACTGACCCGGTGGCGCGTCAACCCGTGGATGGTAGCATATCTTCAATCGAGCTGCTGGCCCAACACGCCTAGTCCGGGTGGGGAGGACAATCAGATGAGAATGGCACGGATACTCACCCTAGTCTCGGTTGTGACGCTCGGCCTGATCGCAGTGCGTCGGCGCACCAGAAAAGGAGCGCGTGACGGCGCAAGCGATGAACACAATCGGTGAACGAGTTCGAGAGATGCTTCAGACAGCGAAGTAGAGCGAGGACAGAACTCACCCACCGGAGATTGTGGCCAGGCCTGGAGTCTGTGCGCAGCGAGGCAATGGCGAGCCGCGATCAAGCCCGCGAGTCTATGCGACAGCAATCGACAATGGACTTATCGAGACAAGAAAGGCGAGCTCTCCGTTCACTCCTCGACCATCTGGACGCCGGGAACCATGAGGAGGGGGAGCGATGGGAAGGCGGGCGAGTCACGCGGATAGGAGGGGGGTGGAACAATCTGCTCTATCGGGTCACCAGTTGCTCGGGTGACCTGGCTGTTAAGTTCTGCATCCTAGACGAGCGGGATCGGGCGGGACGGGAGTATCAGGCGCTGCTGGCGCTGCGTCAGGCCGGGCTCAATGTGGCTCCCGAGCCGCTGTTGTTGGAACGAGAGAGGTATACGCACCCCGTCGTGGTGCAAACCTGGCTCACAGGAGAGGTGAGCAACACGCCTCCGACCACAGCGGGTGAATGGGATAAGCTCGTGCAGCATATGGCGATGGTGCATTCGGTCACACCGGATAGGACATCGTTGAGGCTCCGGCGAGCCGTGGTCGACGCCAGGAGTGTCGATCAAGGCCGACGGATCGTCGGCCAGGAAGTGACTCGGCTGCCCGCGGAGGTACAGACCACTTCGCTGCAGAAGTTGCTCAGACGCTTCGAGGCGGCCGAGTTTCCTGCTTGGCCCCCGGGAGAGGTCGCTCTCTGTCGATGTGACAACAACGTCTCGAATTTCGTCCGCAGGCCAGACAGCTGGGCGTCGGTGGATTGGGAGAACGGGGGATGGGGCGACCCGGCCTTCGATATCGCCCAGTTGATGACACATCCGGCCTACACCGACGTGCCGCCAGAGCGGTGGGTCTGGTTGGCGAAAGCATACTCTCGGATGGTGGACGACGCGACAGTCAGTCGTCGGATCTGGGCCTACCACAGGATACTGGCGGTCTGGTGGGTGGCCCGCACAGCACGATACTTATTTGAATCTCCCAGGGGGCTTGACGAGCGGCTGGCGAACCCAGCTGAAGCGTGGGAAAAGGAAGTGAAAGCCAACTACGAGCATTATGTGAGCCTGGCAGAGAACCTGTATGCCTAGCATCCAGCGGATGGGAGGGATGAGAACCCAGTGTAGCACCAGGGAGGGACCCGTCAGGGCCCAGAGGTGACAGCTCAGCCCCTGAGCTAGGCGAGGCCGCAGCGGGATCGAGGACGTGATAGCATACGGGCACCTTGAGGATGACGTGCACCAAGTGAGCGCAGTGGCTCCTCGCTGCGCGCAGTTCTGGAGGCAGACGAATGAAGCCGATGTCCGATCAGATGAGTTGGTTGAAGTACACGTTCGAAGACCACACGGGCTACCTCGTGGCGCCCTGGCTTGCTGGTGCCACCAAAGACTGGGTCTGCATTCGCAACAGTGCCTCGGTCCCGCCCTGGGTTGACGGCGACATCCACCTCCACACCGATGCCGAGGAATACTACTTCGTCTTCCAAGGCGAGCTCCGACTCTTGATCGACCGGGTAGTCTTGACACTCCGACCTGATGAGGCGCTTCTGGTCCGGCCTCACGTTCCGCATTCGATGGTCGGCGGCAGAGGACCGAGCGAGCACTTCGTGCTCCGTATTCCAGCGTACGACGATCGGGAGACCGTGGGCGAGGTCCCACCTGAGGTGTCGCTCCCAGTTGGAGAGAGTGAGCGGGCATTGCAGTTAAACTGGGGATGTCGGGTCTCGCTCACCAGGACCCGCTTCCAGAACTGCTGGCTCTTTGGCGTCGGGCAGGCCCGCTTCCGTTCGGACCACATATGCCTTGCTTATCTGGACCTTCCCACAGAGCAGAGCGCCCACGCGAACTGGCGGAGTCATCCCAACCAATGGCACGCACATCGGGAGTCGTGGGAGTTCTACACCGTTCTTGTGGGCAAGAAGACGCTGCGCATTGATGATGAGCTAGTGGAGATCGAGGCCGGCGAGATCCTTGAAGTCCCACCAGGTGTGAAGCACGTGCCCGAAGCCATAGAGACCCCCTACCAGGGGTTCACGTTCCGCGCGCCGCGGCCTGACGACAAAGTCGTGGCGTGAGATGGTGGCAAGAGCCGTCGGCGACCCACCCATAGATGATGACAGTATCTGCACTGGAGAGCTCACAGCAATGAGAACTGGTTACCGGAAGCCGGGCGGCCCCGTCGTCTATCGAGGCGTATGGTGTCGGAAGTTGTGGTGGGCCACTGTGTTGACTGCGGTTCAAGACGGTCCAGAGCTGACCGCGCTGTACTGGCCAGCGGGCACGCCGCAGAAGCTGCCGGCAAGACCACTCACGCCGCGGGACTTACTCTCTAGAGAGCAAGTGGAGCTGGTCGACCGCACGTGGGTGGACACGGATGTGCTGTTGTTGACCGCGCCGGGAGCGGCGCACGCGGTTTACGCGATGTGGGAGGAGGGGCAGACCAGCCTCCGGTGCTGGTACGTCGATCTGCAGGCGCCTCTTCGGCGGACGACGAAGGGCTTCGATACCAGGGATCATCTGCTGGACATCGTGATCAGTCCCGACCGTTCTGAATGGCGGTGGAAGGACGAGGATGAGTTCAACGAAGCGGTGGCGATCGGGGTGTTCTCGCCGGAGGGGGCACGGGCGATTCGAGAGGAGGGGGAGCGGGTCATCGAGCTGTCGGCGGCCGAGGAATCTCCGTTCTGCGACGGCTGGGAGACGTGGTCTCCGCCGGAGGGATGGGAGATCCCGGCTTTTCCGGAGAACTGGGACCGACTGGAGGACGTCGGTTGATGAAGTACTGGCCTGTGCGCGACGGTCGGCAGCGAAATCGGGAGACCTTGCCGGCTGCATCGGCCTGGTGTACTCGGCCCCGGGTGTGGGAGCTACCGTGAGATGACATCTGCCACGAGCAAGCCCCTCGTCGTCATCGTCACCGGCCCTCCCGGGGCGGGGAAGACAACCCTGGGAAGGAGACTCTCTGAGGAGTTGCGACTTCCGTTTATCGGCAAGGATGACGTCAGGGCTTGCCAGGATGCGGGCATAAGGAGTCTGGGGCTCGTCATAGATGCGCTTCCTGCGGTTGCCAAGCTGCACCTTTTCCTTGAGCTTCATCACGGGCAGGAAGAAGTTTGTGTACGAGTGGAGCAAGGCATAGAGCCTGTTGAGAAGAGACAGCTGCTCGGGTGTGTCGTAGCGG
>JASFVD010000302.1:0-3984 GCA_050050015.1 Anaerolineae bacterium
GCGATCTGGCGCTCGGTGCTTGCCACGTGAGATATCGCGGGCGCCTTGAAAGAGATGGTGTACTTGCCGGGCTCAGAGAAATCGTACGGCGGCTTGTTAGTCTCGCCCACAGCTGCAAGATCCACCGTGCACGACAAGGCTTCGCCAGCATCCAGAAACACGTAGTCCTCTCGCGTGGGATTCCCTCTCACAACCAGGGGACCTTCATAAGGAATCGGCCGCCCGTCGCGTTCTACACGAAATATGTCCCCTCTCAGACCCTCAAGGGGCGTGTACCAGGTGAGAAGATAGGCACCGACCTCCGAGTGATTTGCGACTGCTACCTCGATCTGAACCGAGTCGGTGGCCAACGAGGCGCATGGTGCCGTCAGATGAGCTTCCAACGTGACAGCGGAGGGCTGGCTTGTCGCAGCCGCTTCACCCACCTCGCCGGACGACTCCGAAGCCTCGGAGGATTGCTCAATCGGGACAGCCACCGGACCAAAGGCACCGAGGGATGCCACCCAAAGTACCAGCGCGGGCAGCACGACCATACCGGCCAGCACCAGTAGAATCCAAGTCCACGATTCTTGCGTTGCTTCCATTCGTCATCTCCAGGTTCGTATTAGTCGCCATGATGGTTCGTCATCATGTTCGGATCAGGCCACATCACGACACTACTCCGATACGGCGAAGGAGTTGATGACCTGGTCCAGAGCCGCAATCGCGGAGTCAGGGATACTCGCCGCCTCGTCGTCTTGGATGAGTCTCACGCTCCCATCGGCCAGCGTGATGCTCAGAATGAGATCCGCGCTCTTCCCGTGCGTGTTCACCTCGACGGCCTTGAGGCCGCCGTCCACCATCCACACGTACCTGTAAGTCTCCTCGCCCAAGAGGGTCACTCGCTCGCCCAGCGTGGCCTCCGCGTAACCCATACCGCCCGGCACATCATCTCCGCCCCAGGCGATCTGAGCGGGGTCGGACTTGCGCTGAAACTGGACGACGATGGCGAACTCGTCCCGCGTCAGGATCACGGAGTCCGCCAGCCTAACACCCTCCTCCACGATCTCGCCCGTCACTTCTTCGACCCTCCAGGAGGCTGGGTACTGGAACGAGAACCTGTGTGCCGCATTCTCATAGGTCAGTGTGTTCCGGCCGGTGCCCATGTGCTCCCCGGTGCGAGTCAGGCTACCCAGTATCGCCCCCATCGCCGAGGCTGCAGATTCGGGGATGTCGATGGCTTCATACTCCGTTTCATCCCCCACTGCGCCGTCGAGCTGCACGTAGAGCTCCAGGGCGTCGAATCGATCTCTCAGGAACACCGACTTGACCTTCCCCTCGTACACCACAACCTGTTTCGGCACCTCACGCCCCAGGACCATCACCGGGCCCCGCTCTTCGATCTCGCCAGCCGGGCGGCCCCGAGGTCCCAGAACCGTCGTCTCGGTGTCGAACTTGAACTCGATTGCCAGACGCAAACTGCCCTTGGTGAGACGGACGCCCGCTGGCGACTCAGTGCCCGAAGCCTCCGGCTCGGGTGGGCCCTCCTCCAGCTCCCACGTTGTTGGGTAGACGAAGGCCAGCTCGTACGCTTCGTTCACATACGTGTTCAAGTCCTTGTCCACGTCTGGAGCGGGCGTCGGCGTCGCGACCACAGGTTGCCCCTCAGCCGTGCTGCGCTCGAAGGACTCCAGGATCGCCTTGGCCTCGGCCTGCAGTGCCTTCGGGATGTTCAGTTCCTCATACGGTGTGCCACCGGTGTCCTCGAGCCACATGGAGAAGACCAGGTCACCTACATCCATCAGGCCCGTCCCACCGTAGAGAACCATCTTGTCCCGGCGCTCGTACTCGAGGACCTGGGCCGGGATCGCTCTATCCAGGAAGAAGACCTTGTCCCCGTATATGAAGTCCCCCGCCGGCATCCCGGTCCGTCCACCCATCGGGCTGAAGCCAGGGTTAGACGCCCATCCGTACGCTATGTTCAGCATCAGGGTGCCCTGGCTCAGCTTCACCAGGTGTGGCTCCTCCTCAAGTGTCCACGTCTCCGGATAGCGGAAGGTGAATCCATACTCGTTGTTCACATAGCTCCGCACGACAGGGGTTGGCAGCGGCGTCGGCGCAGGCGTGGGTTCGAGTCCCACCACAAGGGTCTCGGGACCACATGCGCTTAGCGCCAGCGCGGCAGCGACGAACAGCAACAGCACCGACAGAGTCCGTCCGTCCGACTTCCTGATAAGGATATACTGTCTGCCCATTCCGATGACCTCCGCTGGTTTATTCGTTCGCTCTCTTGCTCGTCAGTCTAGCAGACAATTGTCACGTGGTTATGGTGCGCGTGTCGCAGTGCTGAAACCGTGTGTTACAGTCCCGTCACAAGTGCCGTCAGGTGCTGGGACCCACAGACGCCTGCCCGCGGAGACGAAAGACGCGGCAAGTCGCCGCCGCCGGAGAGAGGCCGTGTGATTAGCTTCACCAGATACTGCAGTCACACCGGCAGCCGCAGCGTGAAAACCGTACCTTGTCCGGAGCGGCTCCGTAGGCCTACCGCCCCGCCGTGGCGCTCAGCGATCGCCTGCACCAGGGCTAGACCTAACCCGCTGCCGGGAACGCCTCGAGCCCCCTTACCGCGGTACAGCTCCTCCCACACGTGCTTTCGCTCCCCCTCAGGTATGCCGGGCCCGGTGTCCGCCACCTCCACGACCAACCAGCGTCCGTCCTCGAAAGCGCGCAACTCGACCGTGTCCCCAGGCGACGTGTATTTCAGCGCGTTGTCCACCAGGTTGTGCGCGGCAAGGAATAGGAGATCCTGGTCACCTTCTACGGTCGGGAGCGGCCAGGGCGCTTGAGGGATGGTTAGCCTGAGTCGACGTTGGCTCCCGTCAGGCCGCTCCTCGGCCACGGCCATGACCTCCTGCAGGAGCTCCCCTACATCCACCTGAGAGGTCTCGAGGGACCGAACCTCCAGCTCGGCCAGCTTGCGAAGGTCGGATGCCAGCCGACTGAGTCGCAGTGCCTGGGCATCGACGCTGTCTAACGCTTCCAGTCGGCCCTCCTCAGACGGGAGCCAGGCCAAATTGGCGAGGCCCGTCCGTATCGCAGTCAGAGGATTCTTTAGCTCGTGATCGAGACGCTGCAGGAAGCGCCTTCGCTGCTCCGCCGACTGAGCCTCATGCTCCGACACCGCGCGATGGATCCGCTGCTCTGCGCGCCGCTGGATGAGCAGGACAACGGCGATCAGGCCGGTGAGGAGCCCACCGACCAGAGGTGCCACGAAGATCATCCGCCCCGCCATGTAGATGCGGTGGTTCTCCAATCTATCGATCGCGATCAGTCCGGCAACGAGCAACCCCAGAAGCGTCGGCAAGGCCGCCACCAGCCACCACCATTGGGGCGTCGTACGAATCTCATCTGTCCTAGCCACGTCGCTCATCCCCCTGTGCCCTCCACGTGTCCCACAAACCGGTACCCCTCTCCATGAACGGTTTCGATGTAACGGGGGTCGTTGGGATCATCCTCCAGGACGCGCCGCAGCTCAGCGATGCGTGTATCGACCGTGCGCGTGCCGACTGGGTAATCCCATCCCCAAACGCTGTCCAGCAGCCGATCACGGCTCAACAACTCATCCGGATGGGTCATCATGTACTCGAGGAGCGCCACTGCCTTCGGCGTCAGCGGCAATTCCTGTGATCCCAGGTAGGCACGGCGTGACGACCTGTTCAAGACGAGCCTTCCGCAAACCAGCTTCTGCGCGGAGGCGAGAGGCGGCTGTCCAGGGCGCGCGCGCCGTAGAACGGCCCGGATCCGGGCTACGAGTTCGTAGGGATCGAAAGGCTTGTTGAGGTAGTCATCGGCGCCCTCCTCAAGGGCCATGGTCCGTTCGGCAGATTCACCAATTTGCGTCAGGAGAATCACGGGCGTCCAGTTGCCCTCGTGGCGGAGTCGGCGCAACACGGCGCGGCCGTCCAGCCGGGGCATGAGGACGTCGAGCACAATCAGCCCGGGGTC
>JASFVD010000303.1:0-3982 GCA_050050015.1 Anaerolineae bacterium
GATAGTCACGGTTGAAGCAGAGCCATATGCGATGAGGTGACGATGAGTGAAGAGCAGCGATCTGTGCCGATCGAGGAGATTCTGGAGCAGCTGCGCGCTGCCTACGACTCTATAGAGAACGAACCCGAGGACGCGGAAGGTTCCGTGCTGATTGAGGTGGCTGTCGACGATGATGCCCAAGGCATTCTCGCGGAAGCAGAGGGCCCGACGTCCGAGGAACTTGAGGAGATCGAGCAGCACGCCGATGAGATTGTAGAAGACACGCTGATCAAGGCCACCGACGATCCGGTGCGCATGTATCTCCTTGAGATAGGACAGGTGTCGTTGCTCGAACACCGCCAGGAGGTCTGGCTCTCCGTCCAGCGAACGGCGGGGACGTACCTTCAAGGCGTCAGGGAGCGCCTCGGGCTGAGTGAGGACCGGGTGGGAGGGCAGGAGCTGTTGGATGCGCTGCTCGAAGACATGCAGGGCGCCTGGAGGGATGTCGGTCATCGGTGTGAACAGCTGGAGATAGCTGCGCCTGATCTGCGCGCGCTGGTGGATGAGGCGGCGACACTGCAGGTTTACGTTCTCCCTGAGTGCGCTTCGTATATCCATGATTTCCTCGAGAACCGCGGCTGGACCAGCTCAAAAGACATAGACCGGACGGCGCTGGCGGAGCGGCTCTTCGATGTGTTCCGCGTGCTCTACATCGTTCCGAGGTCCGTTCTCGTTCGGATTGCGGAGACGTGGCGGGATAGTGAGTCGTTGGAGTCCTTCGAAGACCTACGGGCGTCTGCCTCGCCGGAGGACGTCGAGGCCCGGAGGCACGAGGTCGTGACCCGCGGCATTGAGGCGCAGCAAGTGATGGCGCAGGCGAATCTGCGGTTGGTGGTGAGTGTGGCCAAGAACTACACCGGACGCGGCATCTCGTTCCTGGATCTGATCCAGGAGGGGAACATCGGCCTCATGAGGGCTATTCGGAAATTCGACCACACCAAGGGATTCAAGTTCTCCACCTACGCGACCTGGTGGATTAGACAGGCGATCAGCCGTGCCATCGCCGACCAGGCTCGCACCATCCGCATCCCTGTCCACATGGTGGAGAAGATCAACCGTCTGATCAGGCTCAAGCGGCGCCTGGTGCAGGAGTTGGGGCGGGAGCCAACGGCGAGGGAGTTGGCTCTGGACTCGGACCTGCTGACGTCGGAGGAGAAGGGCGTGATCACTGCAGCTATGGAGGATGATTCATCGCTGTCGCCATCCTTGAAGCGGAAGCTGAACACCGCAGCGGAGGAGGTGAGACGCATTCTCCGAATATCCCTGGAGCCAATGTCGCTGGAGATGCCCGTCGGGACGGACGATGATGGTGTGCTTGGGGAGTTCATCGAGGACGAAAGCATCCAGGGACCCGCAGACGCGGCCTACGACCAGCTCCTGAAGGAGCGCGTGCGATCATCGCTCGAAGTCTTGAGCGAACGGGAGAGGGCGGTTCTCGAGATGCGCTTCGGATTGCGCGACGGCAGGACTCATACCTTGGAGGAGGTTGGGCAGGCATTCGACGTCACCAGAGAGCGGGTGCGGCAAATCGAGTCGAAGGCCCTGCGCAAGCTTCGCTATCCCGGGCGCGGGCAGAAGCTAAGGGATTTCCTCGCGTAGACTGGATCTTAGGGGCAGGCATTGTAGTGGCAGTGCGCTAGGCTCCGTCACCCTCCTTCCTCCTTGGCGTTTCGAGCCCTCTCTTCGAGTATGCATCCGGCCGTCATGGAGGCGACTTCTCGCTCTCGCCTCGTGTGTCCATGACGTCCGAGCGTGATACGGGGCACTGTAACCGGCTGGCGCTGGATTGATGGTTGGTCGCCTAGCCGTGACGTCCGCTGCACCCGATGGGTCCCTTGGCATCAACGAGCCTCCCAGCTGACAGCAGCATGGCATGTGCCGGTGCACGGCTTCATGCGCGGAGCGTAGAGCTTGACGGCGAACCTCTGGACAACTACAGCCTCCGGCAGTTCACCACGGCAGCTTGCTGTGGGGCCCCGCGCCTTCTGTCGCGTTTGGGATGCCCAGCAGTTTGAGTGGAGTATGTGATGAAGCCCTTCCGCGACCACTGTGCGATAGCGATTGATGGCGGGGGCATCAAGGGCGTTGTGGTTGCCCGAGCTCTGGAGATCTTGGAGGACCATCTGGGGTGCGCGTCGCGCGATGTATTTGGCGTGGCCGCGGGGACCTCGACGGGGGCGATTCTCGCAGCCAGTATCGGGGCTGGGCTGACGGGGGCCGCCGCGCACCAGCTATACACTCGATTTGGTCCGTGCATCTTCCGCGGGTCATGGCGAAAGTGGCTGTGGCCGTTGACACGGCATCGGTATCCTCGGGGACCTCTGGAAACGACTCTCCGCAGGTACCTGGGTGACAGACGGATGGGGGATTTCTGGACCGGCGATCCCTCGCTTGACGTCGTGGTGACCACATTCGACGTCGTTGAGAATCGCACGCGTTTCGTGAAGCCGTGGAAAGAGGCGTATGCTGACTGGCCGGTGGTGAAGGCCGTCTTGTCGTCTTCCGCAGTCCCGACTATGTTTCCGGCTGTTGAGGGGCGATACGTGGACGGGGGCGTGGGCGCGTATGCTAACCCGTGCTACGTGGCTGCTTACGAAGCCTGCATGGTGCTCGGCTGGGATCCGGTCGACACCACTCTGATCAGTCTTGGGACGGGCCGCGAGCCGCGCACCATGGAACCTGGAGACGTCAGACGCCTGTGGCCGTGGCAATGGCTAGAGCCCGTGCTGGGCGCATTCCTCCAGTCTGCCGACGATCAGCAGGTGCACCTGGTCGATACGTTCTTCAGGGAGCTCGACTTTCGCCGGTTCCAGGTCGATCTGCACGAGCCGATCGCGATGGACGATGCTGCGAAGATTCCGGAGCTGACAGCCTATGGAGACGAGTTGGGATCGATGATTCTGCACGATGAGACAGATGAGGCGATGGATATCCAGGCTGCTACCCCTTACTGACTGAACGCGTGACGCGCGGGTAGCCGAGTCGTCAAGACGACTATCAGGGATCGGAGATGACAATCGTCCCTTTCCCATTCCGGCGGGCCTGGGCATTTGACATCATTCTGGAGACATGGTAAACTCGTCGCGGTTGACTGGCGGCCCCATCAGGTACCTACGCTAACGTCTTTGGAGGACAACGTTGCAGAGTCAATTTACCTTCGTCGGGATTTTCCTGCTGATCGCGCTTTTCTTCGGAGTTGCCCCCCTCTTCATCGCCTTTCTATTACGCCCCAAGAAGTCAAATCCTCGCAAAGCATCGACTTACGAGTGTGGCCTGGAGCCCCGTGGCGGCGCCTGGGTCCAGTTCAAGGCGCAGTACTATCTATTCGGCCTAGCCTTCGTCGTCTTCGACGTTGAGGCCGTGCTGCTGCTTCCTTGGGCTGTGGCCTACAAGGCGCTTGACCTCTACGCAGTGGTCGAGGCAATCCTCTTCGTCCTCATTCTGCTGGGAGCTCTTGTGTACATCTGGCGCAAAGGCGCACTCGAGTGGATGTAGGCTGGCGCCAGCAACGCGCTGTCGCCGGCTGGACCTCACCAGTTAGGACAACGGAGTGACCATGGAATTCATCAGTAATCTCATCGTGAATACTGGGCTTTGGATGCAGGATGTGCTCGCGAGCACGGGTTTGCCAGAGGCGTGGGTGCGAGTCATCATGTCCGGCATCGGCGGGTTCGCTCTCGCCATCGTGCCATTTGCGGCAGTGATCGTCCTTATCTGGGCTGCGCGGAAGTTGGTTGCCCGTATGCAGGACCGCCTGGGTCCGAATGCCTCCGGGCCGTATCCCGGGCCCTACGCTATCTTCCAGACGTTCGCTGACGCCATCAAGATGCTGACCAAGGAGGATGTCGTACCATCTGCCGCTGATCGATGGGTCTTCAACGCCGCTCCTGTGCTCATCTTGACTGTATCCATCGCCGTGTGGGCGGTCTTGCCGTTGGGAAAG
>JASFVD010000304.1:0-3974 GCA_050050015.1 Anaerolineae bacterium
GCTGACGATGCTGGAACCGGGCCACCGGCGCGGCGCATCCTTGCCGTCAATCCTGATCTGTGGGAGGATGATCTCCAGGCCTGGTATGCAGAGCACTACCCGGACACCCAGTACGAGCCGATCGAGGCTGGAACCCCCTGGGAGATGGCGATTAGCATTCTTCGCCCACTCGAGACGGACATCGCGCTTGCCCAGAACGACCTGCGTTGGGCGGACTACGACTTTGGCGAGCACCCCGACGTGGGGGAGGAGACGATCGGCCGGTACGGCTGCTTCCTGACGGGGTTGTGCATGATATTGCGGAACGTGTACCGGCGCGACGTGACTCCGCCCGTGCTTGACAAGCTCCTGGTAGCTGCTCGGTCGGCCTACGTCCGCGATAATCTGATGGCCTGGTCTGGCGTGGCCCCCTTGTTCCCCGCATTCGACGAAGGGATCAAGGACTTTCAGCCTCGCACCGCCGAAGAGTTGAAGCGCTTGTTGCACGACGGCTGGGAGGTCATCCTTAGACGAGCAGACGGTGAGCACTTCGTCTACCTGGAAGGTGTTGACGGTAATACCTTGAACGTTATCGACACGTGGAATGGGAAGCGAAAGCAACGCGTCGCCGGCGACTACGTCGGTGTGCGGGCCGTCCACGTGAAGGAGGGCGCTCGGATCGCTCATCCTGAAGTCCTCCTAGGCCTGCACGACGAGGCCGGTGGCGAGTGGATGGCAGAGCGGGGCCTGGTCGGCTGCTGTCTGGTCCACCGCCAGGTGCAGCGGGAGCCCGTGCAACTCGATTTCGACCACCTTCAGGAGGCGGGTCTTGTCGTGATCGGCCGCCTCAACTGGGGATATGCCGACGGCACCGGAACCCTACCGAGGCCTGAGCATAGGGACGCTTTCGTTGATGCCGTCGTGGAGACGATGCTTGCCTCAAGGGGGGTGGACTTCTTCCATGTTGGGAACGAGCCCAATAACCGCCGTGAATGGCCCGGATTCGGCTCGGTGGAGGAGTATCCACTGATTCAGGAGTATGTCACGCAGATCTACAATGATGTCTGGCGGCGTCTGGACGGTCGGGTCAAGATGGGACCTCCGCCCATCGACCCATACTACGGCCCGGGTTCCAGCAACCGCGAGTGGTGGAGGTACATCTTGGAGCATATTGATGGTGCGGACGCTTTGTTCCTCCACTGCAAGACCCAGACCAACGATCCGGCTGAGGTTTGGTCGGAGGCGACGTTCGACGACTCGCCCCTGCAGTGGCAATATCTGCACCTGCGAACTGTCGAGACGGCTTTGGAGATGGTCCCCGATAGATATCGGGACCTGCCCGTATTCGTGTCGGAGTTGAATCCGCAATATCTGGATACTGCCGGCTCGATTGGCTGGAAGCCTGGCAACGACCAGTGGGTTCGACAGGCGGTTCGCTACTTCCGCGAGGCGCGGCCGGTCACGGGTATCGTATTCTATCGGTACGATCCGGCGGGCGACCAGGCGCCGTTTGGATTGGCAAGTAGACCCCTGATACTTGGAGCCATCGAGGAAGAGGCTAGGCTAGAGAACGTGCAAGTGCGGGCCGACCTCGACTCGTCGCCGCGTGGTCTCTCCTCCCGCGTCTGGCGAAGAGTCGTCGAGGCCCATACCTGACGCGATCTCGGGTGTATCTTACAGAAAAGCCCCCACGTCGGATCTGTGGGGGCCTTTCGCTCGAATCTCCGCTGGCTACTCCTGGGCTAGCAGCTCCACCTCCGTCACCATGGCGTGGAAACTATGTCCGGATGCGTATATGGTTATCCCCTGGATGAGGGCTGGCGGCGCCTCGGTCAGTTGCTCCATGAGGTTCCCGCTGTTGTAGGGCTGCCAGGTTCCCGGCTGTACCTGCTCGTGCCATCCATGGATGGGCCACCCGTCGGCTGGCTGTCCGATGTAGAGGCCGTGCAGCCACTCGTGATCGTTGCCGTGGATGTCCCTGTAGTCCAGGCGCACGATGATAGGGCACTCCGAGCCCAGGGTTCCGCACCCGCCGAGGCCCAGGATGTTCTCGCTTATAATGCGGGCGGCCATGTGCAGCTCGAGGGAGGAGAAGTCCCGCACGTCGTATCCTATGTCCTGTCGGATACCAACCTCTGCATGGTTGACGGCGCTGCGATAGAATTCGACCACCCGCCGTTCCTCATTACCGACGGATGCGACGGTGATATCGACCTGACCGGGCGGCTGTTTGGGGTCCGCCTGCTCGCCGTAGGTCTCCCAGCCCGTGGTAAGGGGTTCCTCGAAGTTGCCGTCGTCCACGAGATTCCGGGCGGCTGGCAGCGGCCCATCAACGCTGAGCGTCCCCAGCAGAGCACGGTCTCTCGGCCCGAGCACCAGGGTCTCTCCCGCCTCATTCGTCACTTCGGCCTGACCGTAGCGGACAGTGACCTCGGTGACTGAATTGATCTTGACCTCGTAACTCCCCTCAATGAGCACGACCGAGCCGTGGGCTGTGTCCACCTCAACCTCCGTCGCCCTGCCAGTATCTCCAAAGACGTTGAGGCGCAAGCGACCGGTTGTCATCTCCAGAGCTATACGATGAGGCAGCTCGCTGGCGGAGAAACGGGGCGACCGCGCCGCGGCTAGGACGATTTCTGTCTCATCGTACATTTGGAGCGTGGCGATCGGAGCTGCGCCTCTCGACTCGGAGGGTTGGATGAGGAGCCGACCGGAGGCTCCATTGGGGGCCTTGATCTTGCTCCCCTCCAGGATGTCGTCGCTGCCGTCGGCGACAGAGACGGGACGCCCTCGTCCTCCTCGGACCACGCTCAAGGGACCTCGCTGAACCTGGAGACTGACTTGCTGTGTCGACCGAGCGTGGCGGATGTACCAGCGCGCGCTGAGCGGTGTCGCAGCCGCAAGGCTGACGCAGATGAAGAAGGAAACCAGCAGTATGAACCACGCCAACCGTTCGGGACTGTCTCTCATGGGTAACGCACCCTGAAGCTTTCGAACGCCATCTTGGGGCTCTCCCACTCCACATCCACGTCCTCCACCCTTGCCGCGGGCGATCCACGGTGGAGGAAGTCGACGAATTCCTCGATGTCCGAGCGCTCTCCCTCCACTATCGTCTCGACCGTTCCATCTCGGCGATTGGCGACCCAGCCGGTCAATCCGAGGCGTCTGGCTGTGCGCGTCGTGTAGTAACGGAAGTTGACCCCCTGGACATATCCATGCACGGTGGCGTGTACGCGCGCTTGTGATGTTGGCTCTTCTGTCATCAGGTTCGCCCTCCTTGTCTCCTCGTCTACACGATGCGAAGAAAACGCGGCTGTCGCCGGTCGAAGCGGTGTAGGCCGGCGTCCCTGCATTGCTGAACGGCTTTCCTGTACTCCTCTCCTGTGATGCGACGGTCCAACGGAGGAAGCTGCCCAGCCTTGTAGCACGGGCGGTACTGATCCATGATGTTGATGTACGTTTCGGTCGAAATCTCTGCGGCGAGGAAAGACGCTATCTCCGCCGTCCCAGCCAACCCTTCTGGCAAGACAAGATGACGTACCAGGAGTCCCCGCTCTGCTACGCTCCTGCTGTCCATTACCAGGTCGCCCACTTGGCGATGCATCTCCTTGACGGCTGTCTGATTGACCTTCGGATAATCCCTCACCTTGGAGTACTTGAGTCCGGCAGCAGCGTCGGCGTACTTCATATCTGGCATATAGATGTCAACGATGCCATCGAGCAGCTCCAGCGCGGCCAGCGAATCGTAGCCACCTGTGTTCCACACCAAGGGTAGGCGCAGTCCGGCCTCGACTGCGATGAGCACGGCGGTCAGGATGGGTGCCACCACGTGCGTGGGAGAGACCAAGTTGATGTTGTGGCAACCTCGCTCTTGCAGCGAGAGCATCACCTCGGCCATGTCCTCGCACTCGACCTCGTGTCCCTGCCCTCGCTGGCTGATGTCGTAGTTTTGACAGTACTGACACTTGAGGTTGCACCAGGAGAAGAAGATGGTG
>JASFVD010000305.1:0-3949 GCA_050050015.1 Anaerolineae bacterium
CCTGGACATCGCACAGGTGCCGTTTGACAGTCAGCCAAAGGTAGGGTATAGTAAGGTTAAAGTCGTAAGACATCTTACCACTAGCGTTATGCACGAGCTCAAAATCGATAGACGACCTCTACACATTCGGGCCCAACAGCATCTCCTCAAGCTCATTGAGCAAGGCATGTATGAGCCCGGTGAACAACTCCCCTCTGAGTCCAACCTGGCGTCTCAGCTAGGCATCTCCCGCCCCACGCTGCGCGAGGCACTCTTCAATCTGGAGCAGGAAGGCATCATCCTGCGGAAACACGGCGTCGGGACCTTCGTTGATCCTGCTCTCGGGCAGCGACTGACCGGCGGCTTGGAGCGCCTGAACAGCGTCCTCGCCATGGCGGACAGGCAAGGCATGTCGACCTCCGTCCTCAGACTGAGCGTAGAGAGCGTGCCAGCAGACGAGGAGGCTGCCAAGAAGCTGGGGCTCAGGGCGGCATCGTCCCTCACGTGCGTCCGTCGCACCATCACCGTCGACGGCAGGTCAGCTGCCTACCTCGTAGACTTCGCTCCGGCGGACCTGCTGTCACCGGAGGATGTGGGGACATCGTTCGACGGGTCGGTCCTTGACCTTCTGATCCAGAGGAACAACGTCCACATCCGCGACGCGGTGGCGGAGATCACAGCCATCAACGCGGACGCTCAGCTGGCAGAGCACCTGGATATAGAGCCGGGAGAGGCGCTCCTCCTCCTATCAGAGACCTTGTTCACCGAGGATCGAGTCCCGGTAGAGTTCTCGCGCAACTATTTCCTCCCGGACTTCTTTGACTTCCGCATTCTACGCCGATAGGATCATGCAAGAGACACTATCGCAGCCCTTGGAGCCCGACTTACCTGAGTTGTGTTCAGCAACTGGAGTGCCGTCGCACATCCTTCTGACCGAAAGTAGCTTCGCTGCCAAGTACGTATCAGTTTCATAGCATATGGAGGTTAGCCAACATGAAGACAGACAGTTTCGGCGGTCGTGATTTCATCACGCTGCTCGACTGGAGCAAGGAGGAAATCGAAACCGTCCTTGATGTAGCATTGGACCTGAAGAAGCGCAATGCAATCGGTGAGTATCACGATCACCTGCTGCGAGCCAAGTCGCTATTCATGATCTTCTACAACTCATCCCTTCGCACGCGCAACTCGTTTGAAGCCGGGATGACTCAGCTTGGAGGTCATGCCCATTTCCTCGAACCAGGAAAGATTTACACGCCTGCTCTGCCCGGCAAGGAGATCGCCTACACAACGGAGCGGGTCTCGGACGTCGCCCGGGTGCTCGCTCGGATGGGTGATGCGATAGCCATCCGCTGCTACGGCGATCCAGTGAACTGGGAATACGGTGGTGCCAATGAGTTGATCCTGAACTTCGCCTACTGGGCCGACATCCCGGTGTTGAATATGGAGGACGACAAGTATCACCCATTCCAGGCGCTGGCCGACATCCTCACCGTCAAGGAGAAGTTCGGCGGCTTCGAGGGTAAGAAGTTCGTGATGTCCTGGGCTTACTCCCCCAGCATCCACAAGCCGCGGGCCGTTCCCCAGAGCGCCATTATCGCTGCCAGCATGATGGGCTGCGACACAGTTCTGGCACGCCCGAAGGAGATGGCCCTCGATCCCGAGGTCATCCAGGCCTGTGAGCGCTACGCAGAGATGAACGGAGCATCCTTCGAGGTCACTGATGACTTCCAGGGGGCCTCCGAGGGTGCTCACGTCCTCTATCCCAAGGCATGGGCTCCGGCTCAACTCTTCCAGCCGCCGATCGGGGAGGACGACCCGGACTTGGCGCAAGAGATATTCGACAACTACAAGCACTGGAAGGCCACGCCGGAGTACATGGCGCAGGCCGACCCCAATGCAATCTACATGCACTGCCTGCCCGCTGACCGAAGTTGGGAAGTCACCGACGACGTGATTGACGGGGAGCAGTCGGTGGTCTTCGACGAGGCCGAGAACCGCCTTCACGTCCAGAAGGCGGTCATGAGCCTCACTATGGCATAGGTCAAAGGTAAGGGATAAAGATGGCAGTTCAAGACAAGAGCGACGTAGCTCTCTTCATCGACTGGGAGAACATTAAGTGGAGCCTCGAAGACGCAGAGATGAGCCCGAACGTCTCGGCCATTCGTGACGCCGCCGAGCGGTACGGACGGGTTGTGGTAGCAAAAGCCTACGCAGACTGGACGCAGCGGTGGCACCAGAAAGAGCCAGCCCGGCTGTACAGGGCGGGTGTCGAGCCGGTCTACGTGCCGACCAAGGCATCCATTCGCGCCCAAACCGAGGAAGCGGAGGACTTCTTCATCAAGGGCAGTGTGGACGTCAAGATGACGGCCGACTGCATCGAGTGCGCCCACGACTATCCAAGCGTCAGGACATTCGTGCTCGTATCCGGGGACGCGGACTTCGTCCACGTGGTCAACATCCTTCGCCCCTACGGCAAGCGCGTGGTCGCTGTCGGCGTATCCTGGAGCGCAGCGACGCGTCTAATCCAGACCGTCGACGAGTTCCTGCAGTATGACAAGGATGTCGTGCCGTTCTCCGAGCCGGAAAGTGAACCCGTTCAGCGAACAGAGCGTCAACAAGATAAGTTGGATGCTGCTTTCGAGACGGTGGTCGACATCGTCGATGGCTCCCGGTTTCCGGGCCGGGCCCTCGCCTCCTACGTCAAGCTCGAGCTCATCAAGCGCATGGGCGAGTTCGATGAGAGCAAGTACGGGTTCAACCAGTTCCGCATGTTCCTCAAGGAGGCAGAGAATCGAGGATACATCCGGTTAATCACTGACGAACTGGTGGATTGGGTCTATCTACCCGAGAGCGTGCCGGATGGAGAAGTCAAGCCCTCCGCAGCACCACCGTCTGATGAGGAAGCAGTCAACAAGCTGCTGCGCTTCGCGGAAAAGTTGGAGAAGACGTACGACTATGTCGCTTTCAAGTTCTTGGTGGATCGCGCCATGGGTGCGGACCTCTTCGACAAGATGTCTCGCTCGCAGGTCTCAGCCCTTCTAAACGACGCTATTGAGGAGAGGCTCTTCCGGCGAGGGACGTACGTGCGGATAGACCCGAATTCGGGAGAGGAGCAGCAAATCAGAACGATTCTGCTCAACCGCGGACATCAGCGCGTTCAAGAAGCATTGGCCTGACACACCTGAGCGGGGGCTGCCGCAAGTCTGCCCTCTGTCAGCCCCCGCTGAGCCAGCTTGACGGAGGAAACATGGATCTCTACGGTCGCGACCTCATCTGCACCCAGGATTGGTCTCTCGGCGAGCTCAGCCACGCGCTTGAGCTTGCAGCGAAGATGAAGCGCCAGCGCTTCTCGGATCGATGGACGAACATCCTACAGCACAAGACGTTCATCATGTTCTTCTACAACCCCTCGGTGCGCACTCGTATCTCGTTCGAGGCGGCGGCAACGGAATTGGGCGGCCATGCCCAGTTCATGACCCCCTCCGCCGGTCGGTTCAAAACCGACAAGAAAGCCGGCGAGACGATCGAGGACGCAGCCAGCGTGATGGCCCGGTACGCCGCAGGGCTGGGTATTCGCATCTTGGAGGACAAGGTACCCTATTACGGAGCGGGCGACGAGATGCTGGTCGAGTACGCCAAGTGGGCGGACATGCCTATTCTGAATATGGCCGACGATCGATTCCATCCCTGCCAGGCACTTGCCGACGTGATGGGTTGGGCAGAGTGGCTGGGGGACGGTCCGGGCCGGCCTGACTACGAGAAGCTCCGCGGGAAGAGGCTCTTGCTCTCTTGGGGATCCGGCGCGCTAGCCCGCTCTTGGTGCTCGGTGCAGGCCGCGCTGCTGATCGCCTCGCGCCTCGGCATGGATGTCACGATGGCATACCCCGAGGGTTACGACCTCGATCCAGAGGTGATCGAATGGACGAAACGGAACTGCAAGCAGAACGATGCCAGTTTTGACGTCGTCCGC
>JASFVD010000306.1:0-3939 GCA_050050015.1 Anaerolineae bacterium
CGGCCGCCTGAGTGAGGAGGTTGTCAACGCCACGTTTTTCCTCGGGCGTCAAGTTTGGTTCCGGAGCCCGTGCCGCGATACCAAGGACGCCCAGGATCACATCCCTGTCCTTGGCGGCGCGCAGAGGCGCAAGCCAATAGCCGTTCCAGACAAAGAGATCACCGTACCGCTTGAGCTGCTTCTCTCCAGCCGCTCGTTCGTCGCCGTTCGCGATCAGTGGGCCGTTCTCATCATGATCGCCAAGCTCATGGTCTGCGCGCACTTGTCGTAGTGACACCTTCCATGCCTCCAGGGAGAGTTCGGCAGGCTGGTGGGATTCCAGATCGCCGCAGGTGACCTCGAGATGAGGCTCTCCGTCGTCCACGACAGCCACAAAGGCCGTGTCAATCCGCAGCAACTCGCAAAGAGCGGTGATCACATTCTCCAGGAACTGGTGCAGGTCGGTCGATGTGAGAAGGCGATTCGATAGCTGTTGAATCCACTCGATCTCTTCTCTATCCTGGAGATAGAGCGCCCGGTCAATGAGCGGCTTGGCGAGTTCGATACTCAGTTGCAGCAGGAGGATAACGCCGACGACGCCGAAAAGCATGATGCGGCGACTTGGAAGGCCTAGCCAACCCTCAGCCTGGGAGGTGACGATGATGACCAGCACCACGAGTGTGGCCACGAACGGGCCTCGCAGTAGGAAGTGGACGAGACGGTGCTTAACCACCCGATCTGGAGTAAGAGCTCCGAAGGAGGCGACGCTGTAGGACAGGACGACGAGCATCGTCCCCACCCCGATGTTCCCCAGGATCAAGATCAGCCACAGTGCAACGCCTGGTGCCGACGCGGGCCAGCCAGCGAGCAAGAGATACGGGAAGACTCCGGCGGCCGGAGCGGCGAAGGTGGCTGCCAGATACGACATCCGGCGGCGCGAGGTCGACGTCAGACAGCGGCGGCGCGCCCGCACCACGTTGGCCGCTCCCCAACCGATCGCGACGGAGAAGTAGAGGGTGAAGAGTGGGAAGAGCGGTCCTGGCAGGAGATGGGGTGCATGATGCGTCAACGCCCCGCCGCGAACGATCAAATCACCAGAGGCCACGCCAAACAGCAGAAGGGCGCTCAGGACATAGCTCACGCGAACGGAGTATGTCTGCAGCTTGCTCCGCTCTCCGGTTGTGTTCAGCAGAGCATTGGAGAAATTGAGATAGGCTGCCGGGGTGAAGGCGATACCTATCCACTGCACTTCCAGCCAGGGCTTGGCTGCCTGCCAGTCCTCGACGCCAAATAGCGCCAGATCCACGAAGTACGTGATCAACACACATCCGAGTAGGAACGCGAACGTGCGGGCGACAAGGCTGCGGCGACTATAGATGAGCAAGTACAACAGGAGGGCAAAGGAGAAGATGACAATGCCCGAGGTGAGCACGACGTTGACCAACTCGAACAGTCGCTGAATGACTGACGCCGATAAGAAGTTCATCAACCCAATCGATAGACTAACCAATACTGGAGGTCACCACAAGAGATTCCGACAGGTCCAGGATCCGTCTGCTCATCAGGCCGCGGGCTCCCACAATCCGGGATGGCACCTGCCACGCCTTGCGTCACGGTACGGTGACAGTCGGTGCGTTTCCGCGGCGTCGGAGCTTGCTGCCGGAGACTACTTCAGCCGACCGGTAAAGAATACTGCGATGTCCTCGCTGGCCCAGTAATGATCATTGTAGCCGGAGAACGTGAGGCCGCAGGCGCGGCAGAACTGGATGGCGGGGTAGTTCTTGGTCTGCACCTCGACCGTCAGTCTCACCATGCCTTGTTTGGACCCCCACTCGGCAGCAGCCTTCAGAAGTGCCGTACCGATACCTCGCCGCCGTCGAGAGCGGTCCACAACCAGATCGCCTACCCAGACCATGCCGTGCTCGGGTTGGACCGCAAGCGTTGTGTAACCACAGATGCGTTTGCCTATCTCCGACACGATGAAACCATCGCGTCGCCTCCAACCAGCAAGCAGGTCTTCTCCTTGCCGAGGATACCCGATTTCGATCTGACGAGGCAAGCGGACGGTGCGGAAAGCGACGCGCTGTGTTCCATCGGTCTTGCGGGTGTCCATCTGCCACACGCGGTCAGTCGTGCAGGAATGGTCGAGCTCCCCGCAAGGGGCCAGATCCCTTGGTTCGGCCGGGCGAATCCGCATTCATAGACTCCCAGGATGGGCGAATCTGCTTTTCGCCGCTGAACATTGCCATGCATTCTACCACCAGGGCGCCGTTGAGGCAAACCCAGGCCACCTTCGGCCTGCCGCTTAGAGCTCACCAAGCCATCGACGAACGACAGCCTCGATCTCCTCGAAGGTTGAACGAGAGACATCGAACCAACGGATATCGGGATCGTCAAGGCTGAACCAGTTGTACTGGTGACGGATGAACCGGTGAAGGTTGGTCTGAATCTCTTCGATGACGCCCTTCAACACGTTGTCTCCCGCCCTGAGCCTTGGAGGCTGGCCATCGAAGACTGACTCGAACTCCGCGTATCCCACGGCCGACATCGAAGGAAGATGCCAAGCATATCCCTGCTGAAGCAACCCCCGCACTTCATCGACCAACCCATCCTCAATCATCATCTCCAGGCGCCGGTCAGCTCGCTCGCGGAGTGCGTCGCGATCCATCGTGAGGCCAATCTGCAGAATCTCGTAGGGGGGTGGGGCTTTGCCCTGTTGCTCGGAAATCGGCCGCCCGGAAACCAGGCAGACCTCAAGCGCGCGAATGACCCGCCGCACGTTGTGGGGATGGATATCCTCGGCAGCCTGCGGATCGAGCTGCTTGAGCCAATCGTGAAGGGCGTAGGGGCTGTCGCGATTGGCCTTTTCCTCAAGTTCCTCCCTCAGTGCTTCATGCGGAGCCACCCGCGGGATGCGCCATCCCTCAATAACCGCCTGGACGTACTGCCCGGTACCGCCAACGAGGAGCGGTAGCCTGTCCCGAGCGAGGACATCGTCGATGGATTCGTACGCCATGTCCTGGTACTCGGCCAGCCCTACCGTCTCGTCCGGATCGGCGATATCGATCAGGTGGTGGGGAACTTGTGCCCTTTCCGCCGGTGTGGATTTGGCTGTGCCGATGTCCATTCCGCGGTAGAAGGACCGTGAGTCGGCGGAGATGATCTCGCCGCCGAGCTCCTCGGCGAGATGAAGCGAGAGGGCTGTCTTGCCCACCGCCGTCGGGCCCACCACCACGGTCAGAGGAGCGGAGGATGCTCCTTCCCTCAGGCCACCCTTACCTTGCTTATGAGAGGTTTTCATAGACATCGACCCTCAGCAGACGCCCTGCTTCATCCATCTCGACGGCCACTACGCCGAGGCGCCAATCGACCTCGTGGACGTTGATGCCGTGTTCTGACAGATACAGCTGTGCTACCTCAGCCATTCGCTCCATCTTAGCCGGCGTCACCGATTCCTCTGGTGTGCCAAACGCGCGACCCCGTCGCGTGCGCACCTCAAAGAAGGTCCACGACTCCTCTCGGCAAGTGACGATGTCCACCTCGCCGATCTGACAGTACCAGTTGAGGCACACGATCTCGTAGCCCCGCCCTACCAACTGGTCAGCTGCGAGCTGTTCTCCTCTCTGGCCCAGACTAACTCGCGTCCTACTCATAGGTCTCTTCATCTACGGCATTGACGAGCCCGGGGACATCGCCGACTGATCGATCCCGACGCATCCGATTGTCATCGACAGTGCATGCGACCCCAGCGCCGGAATCTGCATAGGGGTGAACGGCACCCGGCTTGCCTTCAGGAAGGCTGTGAGACGCTGGACCGTCCGCCTGGCCGAGTTCATGCACAGGCATCTTGCCAACGTCCAGGTCGCGCCGCGTGCTGATTGCGGTCCTCACAGAGGCAGAATGCATACAACTTAGGTTCCACTGGCGTAGTGTGTAAGCAGGAGGTAATGGCTAATTTGT
>JASFVD010000307.1:0-3931 GCA_050050015.1 Anaerolineae bacterium
TGGGCGGAGAGTGAAGAAGCCTGGTGTCGAATCATGGACTGTGCACATCTGCCGGCCGTTCATCCCCACAGCTTGCTGTGGGGCATCCTGGCTTTTTCCCGTGAACACGGAACCGTCGATCCAGAGTTGGAGTTCGCCCTGAAAGACGAAGAAGTACTCTTCAGCATCCGTGTGGAGGTGGACGTCGGCGTCGACCCAGGGCGGCACCGAGGCACTGTGGCGAATGGCAACCCATTCGTGCGTCACGCCGGCAATCCAGGGTGCCACGACGTAGCCGGTCTGGTCACGGAAAGTGTACCTGGAGTAGGGTGTCCTATTGGTCGTAGGTCTCATGGTTCGGCCTCCAACCGGCCTGGTCGACGCGGCTCACGCGGAGGTGACGTGCGGCGCACCAGCCGCCTAGGTGTAGGGCAGGAGGGCATCAGTGAGCATGTCGAGATAGGCCGCGCCCTCCACCGCCACGCAGGCCAAGTAGCCAGAGATGCGCCACAAGTCGCGCCGCTCGGAGAAACCGGGCGGGATGGGCAGCACCTCGCGATATCCGTCGAAGACGTGATCGGGCACGGGCTGGAAGTAGTCGACGAAGGCGAGATCGATCTCGCGGTTTCCGTAGTAGATGGCCGGGTCGATGACGTAAGCGCCCTCTACGGTGCTGATGAAGTTGTTCTGCTGGGCGTCTCCGTGCACCAGGGTGGGCGTCGCTTCCCGGGCGACGAGCTCCGGCAGGCGATCGATCACCGATTCGACTTGAGCGACGACGCACGAAGGGATGTTGCCGGAATCGGCTGCCAGCCGCAGGCGAGGCCGGAGCCGGCGCTCTGTGTAGAAAGGACCCCAGTGCTCCATAGGCGCGTTGTCCTGAAGAAGGGGGCCGAAGTAGGTGTCCATGTGGAAGCCGCAGGTGTCGGACTTCACGCGGTGCATACGGGCGAGCGTTCTTCCGATCTGGCGCCATTCCTCGGCGCCGCGCTCGATGGGCTGGAGAGCTTCCATGACGAACAACGTGCCATCTGGCACGGGCACGACCCCTATGGAGGTCGGCACCAGAACCCCGGCTTTCCGCGAGAGAAACTGCAGGCTGGCTTGCTCGATCTCGAACTGCTTCTCCGCATCCGGCGCTGCGCTGTACTTGACGAACACTTCGAATGAGCCATTCGACAGTAAGGCGCAGGGGTGACAGGCGAGGTCGGACACATCCCTGCCCCTTCTCACGCGCCATTCTCGCCCCTGGTAATCGGAAACGGCGTCTTCGAGGAGCTCACGAAGCGGCCCATTCAACCATCGCGCAGCCGCGGATTGTGACCCAGCGTCAAGCAGCATCGTCTTCCCCGGCAAGCTCCTCCAACTGTCTTCCCCATTCCGCCTGACGCTCGCGGATCTGATCGACGGTCACCCGATCGAAGACGAACTGGTAGCGGTTCAGCGTGTCCTCGTGAGCCGTCGGCTCGTCGGCGCAGCAGTCCTCGACGACGGCCGTCAGGAACCCCAATTGGGTCGCCGATGCGGTTGTGAACAGGACGCAGGTGGAGGTCATCAGTCCCGCGGTCAGCAGAAAGCGCTTCCCTTGCGAGATGAGATACAGGAGAAGATCATCGCTGTGAAAACCGTCGAAGGTCTGCTTGAAGATGACCTCCTCCCCTGGCTCCTCAACGGCGAAAGGGAGCGTCTCCGCGCCGCGGGTGCCGTCGACGCACGGAATACGGCCGCGGAGCCGGTACCGGGGCATCCAGTCTGACATGTCGGGCTCGAAACGCGCCCGCAGGTGCACCACCTCCAGGCCCTCGCGCCGGCAGGAGGTCAGGAGCCTGGACACGTTGGCCGGGAAGTCGGGGAAATGGGGCCTTAGCTTCTCCGGCCAGAAGTCCCGCTGGGCGTCGATGAGAAGGAGCGCGAAGAGGTCCCAGTTGAGTCTTGTCTTGTTCATCAGTACCCTCCTGGTCTAAGGATCAGGGAGTCAGCCGAGAGCTGCGGCACCACTTGCGCTGGAGCTCGAGGTTCCCCATTGAGCCCAGTATAGCGAGTCAGGGACGGAGGTCAAGACCGTGGCGCAATGGGCGTTGGCAGCGAGTCATTGATCGACGCCAGCTGCGTAGAGGGTGAAGCATGCCACGACCACTCGGGTTCGGGCCTATAAATGCTTGCTCATAGCCCTCGTCTCGGGGGCGTCGCAGGCGCTGGTAGCTCACGACTTGGCGCCCCCGGGATCCCTCGGCGAGGCTCGGGACAGGCTCTGGTTTGGAGCCCGGGGAACGAGCCGGGATGGTTGGTTTGTTGGCGTGGAGCTCATTGGTCGCGACGCATACAGGTCCAGGGCGCTGAAACTGGCTTCTTCCTTGGCAGAACCCGCACGGCGGGTGCTGACCCAGAATGCGCGCCGCCCAGGTCGGAATGATGGAATCGGAGACAGTGCCTGGCGCTTGGCTCAGGCACATCGTGCCTGAGCTTGGCAGATTCCATTAGGGCTGGAATCTGCTGGGCGGTGTCGTAGGTGAGGGCTCGGAGGACGGCCGGTCACCTTGGTGCAGTCCGGTGCGTGCCATCCCCTTTCTCGCCCGGCCGATTGCACGTATAATGAGCCGCTGCGGGCGGCGCCGTGACGAGGTGGACGTCGGATGAGAGCTCGGGCGGCGCGGCCCCTTTCACGCAGAATCCCTTCGACAGGCGCTAGCGACGTAGCGGGCGGTCGATGGAGGCGACAGTTCAAGGACCCCTGAAGGAGGACACGTATGGCAAAGAGCGGCAGGCGAGTCGGGAGGACCCCGCCGCCCAGGTCATTGAGCGAGAAATCCAAGGACGACCGGCTCTGGTGGTGGATTGGGGGAGCGGCCGTGGTGCTGTTGATCGGTGCGGCTGCCTTATGGTGGTTCACGCGCCCGAGCGAGCTGGCGCCAGCCCCGGCCCCCACTGCGACGTCCACGACCGTTGCTGAGCCGACGGTCGGAGCCGATGCGACTGCAGAACCCAGCGAGGAGGATGCATCTTCGATGCCGGAGGACCCGCAGGACCGCAACGACTTGTATTCAGGACCGCCGGAGATGGCGGTCGACACGACCGCGACGTATGAGGCTACTATCACCACGGGGAAGGGGGACATCGTCGTCGAGTTGGACGCCGACGCAGCCCCGAAGACCGTCAACAACTTCGTGTTCCTGGCCCGAGAGGGTTTCTACGATGGCCTGACCTTCCACCGGGTGGTGCCCGACTTCGTCATCCAGGGGGGCGACCCGCTGGGATCGGGCACCGGCGGCCCGGGCTACACCGTGCCGGAGGAGATAGGACTCGAGCACGTCAAAGGCGCCATCGCCATGGCACGCCGAGGCGATCAGGTCAATCCCGAGAAGGCCTCCAGCGGAAGCCAGTTCTACATCACGCTTGCTCCGACACCGAATCTGAATGGAGGCTACACCGTATTCGGTCAAGTAGTCGAGGGGATGGACGTGGTGGAGTCAGTCGCCCAAGGGGACGTGATCGAATCGGTGACCGTCGAAGAGACGTCCTGAGCCGTGGAGCGGATCGAGGTCCCACCCTCCTGGGAGAGCCTCCCTCTCTCCGGGATGGAAGGTGTGGTCATGGTCGTCGGGGCGACGGACGCAGGAAAGACGACCCTGGCACGCTATCTCTTTCGGCGGCTGGGCGCCCATCACGACAGACTGGCTTTTATCGACGGCGACGTGGGACAGGCTACCCTCGGACCGCCGACCACGATGACCGCCGCGCTCGGCGGGCCGGCGGATCCCGGTTTCCCTCCATCCGGTCGGCGGTACCGCGTCTTCGTCGGCGACGTCTCTCCGATGGGACACATGCTGCCCCTGGTGGTGGGCGCCCACAGGCTCGTGCGGAAGGCGAGAGCGAGTGGGGCCACGGCGATTGTGTACGATACGACGGGACTGGTGGCGGCGTCGCAGGGGGGTGGGGCACTGAAGCGGGCCTT